>NZ_JBIQLE010000027.1:0-46076 GCF_044464525.1 Pusillimonas sp. | reverse complement strand
CTGCGAAAGAACGTAACTATAGCACAGCTTTTTTAACCCGCGCAAACCAAAAAACGGGAAATATGCCCGCCCACTCCCCCCAAAACACCCCCCTGGCCCTAAGCCATTGATCAACATCACGAAAAATTTTCTTAATGCCAAAGAAATTATTTTTTAACCTAAGGGAAAACCAGTTGCGAAGGAGAAAACGTCTATTTTTTACTGTATCTTGCTATTGAAGCCAAGCTCCAATGGCGAGGCCATCTGCAAGACGAGACGGTATATGACAGAAGACATTCTTATCAACGTAACTCCCTTTGAAACACGAGTGGCCATTGTCGAGCAAGGGGCGGTTCAAGAACTGCACGTCGAGCGCAGCATACAGCGCGGGCACGTGGGCAATCTTTATCTGGGCAAGGTGGTTCGCGTGCTGCCGGGCATGCAAAGCGCCTTTGTCGACATCGGGCTGGAAAGAGCCGCCTTCATCCACGTGGCCGACCTACGCCAGAACCGCAGCGAACGCGCTGCAGGCTTGGCCCATACGCCGATCGAAAAATTGCTGTTCGAAGGCCAGCCCTTGATGGTGCAGGTAATCAAGGACCCCCTGGGCACGAAAGGCGCGCGGCTATCCACACAGATCAGCATCGCGGGACGCATGCTGGTATACCTGCCTCACGATCCTCATATTGGCATTTCGCAAAAAATCGATACTGAAGAAGACCGAATCTCATTGCGTGAACGTGTGCAGCAATTGCGCCCGCCCGAGGAAAGCGGCGGTTTTATCGTGCGGACTCAGGCCGAAGGCGCATCAGACGAAGAGCTATCGACAGACATTTCTTATCTGCGCACCCTATGGGGCAGCATCCAGACCAAGGTCAAATCGCTACCCCCGCCCGCCTTACTGTATAGCGATCTGACACTCACACAGCGCGTGCTGCGCGATATGGTGGGCGCCGAAACCGGCACTATCTTTGTCGATTCACGCAGCACTGCGCAAAAGCTTGAAGAATGGGCCGGCGTATACACGCCCTCTGTGGTTGACCGCATCAAGCACTACAGCGGCGAAAGGCCTCTTTTCGATACGGCCAACGTCGACGAAGAAATCGCCCGGGCGCTATCGCGCAGGGTCGACCTGAAATCGGGCGGCTATCTCATTATCGATCAGACCGAGGCACTGACTACGGTCGACGTGAACACCGGCGGCTACGTGGGCGGACGCAACTTCGACGACACCATATTCAAAACCAACCTGGAAGCCGCGGTAGCGCTGGCACGCCAGCTTCGCTTGCGAAACCTGGGCGGCATCATCATCCTGGATTTCATTGACATGGACGACGCCGAACATCGCGAAGCTGTGCTCAACGAATTGAACAAGGCCCTGCGTAAAGATCGCACACGCATGACGGTAAGCGGCTTTAGCCAGTTGGGCCTGGTCGAAATGACACGCAAGCGTACGCGCGACTCGTTGGCGCACCAGCTGTGCGAAACCTGCCCCACCTGCGACTCGCGCGGCATCGTCAAAACGGCGCGTACCGTGTGCTATGAAATCTTGCGCGAAATCTTGCGCGAGTCTCGCCAGTTCAACCCGAAGGAGTTCCGGATTCTGGCCTCGCAAGCAATTATCGACCTCTTTCTTGAAGAAGAAAGCTCACACTTGGCGATGCTGGGCGATTTCGTAGGAAAACCTATTTCGCTTGGGCTGGAAAATTCTTACTCGCAAGAACAATACGACATCGTATTAATCTGAAAGCACGTCCGGCCCCGGCGGTTAATGTTCGCCATGGCCGTTCGCCCTAGCTTTTCTCGGAGGCATCGCCGCCGGTTTCCTGGGGCGGTGTTTCGCCGGGGCAAAGCTCGGGATTCAGGATGGCGTCGAAAACGGCACGAACCTGGCCCCTGCTTGGCGTGTAGTAGCTATAAAGCTGCGCCCGGGTTGCAGGGTCATCGCTTTCGCGCAATGTCACGCCCAATATCTTGGCCGCCTGCTGTTGCAGAAGCGTCAGGCCCAGCACCATGAATTTATCCCACTCGCCCGGCTGTGCGCCTTCGACCAATGGTTGGGTAATCCGCGCATAGCTGGGATGCATTTCATCTACTTTGAAATCAAGCGACGATCCGCATTGCGCCTGCTGTTTGAATACCGCCCGCTGGATCTGCACGAAATCCATCGGCAGCTTGCGCTCTTCCCGCATATATTGCGCGGTCTCGAGCTGATAAAGCCCTATGCCCCCGTCGGTACTGGCGCACCCGGCCAGCAGTGCTGCCGTGACAATCAATAGGGCGGCTTTATTCATGGCGGATTCCTTGTTGTCTACAAATGAGTATGAACGGAAAAATCAAATTGCGATTGTATCGGCGCAGCAACTTATTCGGCGTCCCGGAACTGCATCCGATACAACGAAGCATACAAGCCGCCCTGCTCAAGCAGTTCATCGTGGCGCCCCTGTTCAACGATGCGCCCGGCGTCCAGGACGAGGATCTTGTCCGCCTTTTGCACCGTAGACAGACGATGCGCAATCACAAGCGTGGTTCGCCCCGACATAAGAAGCTCTAGCGAGGACTGCACCTGGTGTTCGGATTCACTGTCAAGCGCCGATGTGGCCTCATCCAGAATAAGTATCGGCGCGTTCTTGATCAAGGCGCGCGCAATGGCCAGGCGTTGGCGCTGCCCACCGGACAAGGTATTGGCGTTCTCACCTACCTGCGTATTTATTCCCTGGGGCAGGCTGTCGACAAAATCAGTTAGATTCGCCGCCTGGATCGCCTGGCGGATTTCATCTTCGCTGGCCTCGTGCAACGCGCCGTAGCCCACATTCTCGGCTATGGTGCCGTCAAAGAGCACGACGTCCTGGCTGACCAGCGAAAGCTGGGCGCGCAAGCTGCGTAGCGTGCATTGCTCGACCGCAACGCCATCGACCAGCACCTGGCCGCTATTGGGCATGACGAAACGCGGCAGCATATTGACCAACGTCGTCTTGCCGCTGCCCGAGCGCCCTACCAGCGCCACGGTCTGGCCCGGTTCGGCCACAAAAGACACATCCGAGATCGTGTCGGCTTGCGCGTCCGGAAAACGGTGGACGACATTACGAAATTCGACCCTTCCCTGGACGGCATCGCTGAATTGGTGCCTGCCTTGGTCTTCTTCGGGTTCGTAGTCAATTAGGGCGAACACGCTCTCAGCCGAGACCAGCATGCGCTGCATGGCGCCGGCGATGTTGGTGAGCCGCTTGAGCGGATCGAAGATCTGGCCCAGGGCCGCCATGAAGGCGGCAAAACTGCCCACTGTCAGGCCTTCAGTATTGGCTTGATACAGGGCGACCGCGATCACGGCCGACACCGACAGGCCCACGAAAAACTGCGTTATCGGGGACATGGCGGCGTCTGACGAGACGGCTCGCATCGCGAACCGCCGCAAACGGCTGTTGACGTATTGGAAGCGGCCGGATTCGCGCTCGTAGCCATCGAACAGCTTGATGACCCGTTGTCCGTCGATGGCCTCGCCGACCACGCGAGTCAACTCGGCGTTCATATTGATGGTGTCGCGATTGATGCGCCGCAGCCGCTTGATGAAGATGCGCGATACATAAACGGACAACGGCAGCATGATCAGCACGATCAGGGTCAGTTGCCACGACATATACAGCAGCACCGCCAGCAAAGCCACCACGATCATGGTCTCGCGGATAATGACGGTGATCACCTCGGTAGCCAAGCCGGTGACGTTGCCGGCATCAATGGTGAAACGATTAAGCAAGCGGCCGGTGTCGCCACGCCTGAATTCCGAGTCGGGCAGGCCGAGCAGCCGCTCGAACATCTCGCGACGAATGCCCAGCAACATGTTGTTGGCAACCCACGCCAATACATAGTTGCTTGAGAAGGTGCACAGGCCCCGCACCAGCATCAGGCCGATGACGGCCAAGGGTATGGCCCAGATGTAGTAAGGCTTGTTTCCGCTGAAACCGTCATCCAGCAGGGGCTTCATGATGACCGCCAGGGCAGGCTGTGTGGCGGCGCTGATGCTCAACAGCAAGATCGCCACCGCCGCTGCCTTCCAGTAACGCCCCAGCCGGGAATAAATGCGTCGCCACATCTCGAAACGCACGGGCGCCGCATGCGACTGCGGAATGGAAGAGGCTGAACTCAAGGGTGGACTCGCTTCTGTGTCGGTGAATCAAGAGAATGTATCATTTTAACGTTCTTGAAAAACGGTTGATAATAGACGCCAAATCTCTTTGGACGGCCGACTCCCATGCCCAACTATTCCGCTCTCTATGTGCGCCTGCCAAATTGGATAGGTGATGTGTGCATGAGCCTGCCCTGCCTGAATGCGCTGCTTAACACAGGCGTGCCGGTCGTTGTGTGCGCACGACCCTGGGCGCGGGATCTGCTTTCAGCCTTTCAACTGGCGGGATTCGTCGAAATGAGCGGACGCGTGCGTGAAGACCGCGCACGTATTGCCAGCCACCGGAAAAAAGCTCGGCACGCGCATACGCGTGGTCTGATTCTGCCCGACTCGCTGTCCAGCGCCCTCGTTTTCAAGTTTGCGGGCATTCCAAGCGCGGGCTACCGCGACGACGGACGCAGCCTGCTATTGCGCTGGCCTGTGGCCAAGCCTCGTGCCGACGTCCATGCAGCGCAGTCGTGGTTCCATCTGACCACGCAGGCGCTAGCGCGCTGGAAGCTGCCCGTCATGCCCGCAGCCCTGCCGGCCACGCTGGGTCTTGAAACCACCCCGCAGCACGAAGAGCAAGCCCTGGAAGTCGTGCGCACTGCGGGAATGACACCCGGGGGCTTTGTACTGATCGCCCCAACCGCGACAGGACTGCATCGTGGAAAAGTGAAAGTATGGCCTCATTTTGACGCGCTGACACGCGAGCTTCAGCAACAAGGCCAGACCGTCGCCATGTGCCCGCCGGCGCCCGAGCGCGATGCGGCGCTTCAGGCCGCCCCCACAGCGCTTTGTTTACCATCGCTGGGCCTGGGGGCTTTTGCTACACTGACCAGGCTTTCGGCCCTGGTTGTTTGCAACGACTCAGGGGTTTCGCATCTGGCGGCCGCCGCCAACGCCCGCCAACTTACCTTGTTTGGGGTTACAGACCCTCAGCGCACAGGGCCTTGGTCGCCCAATGCCACTTGCCTGGGCACGCTTGGTCATTGGCCGACGCTTGCCGACGCGCTGGACCATACCTCTGAGCTCATCACAGAAACCGTCGTGTAACGCATGTCTCTATCGAGCTTTCTTGCCAACCTGGTCATTCCGCTTAACTTGTGTGTGACATTGCTGCTCATTGCGGTTGTGCTGCTGATGCTGCGTTGGCGGCGCACCGCGTTCACCTTGATCACCCTAAGTGTTGCCTGGGGTCTGTTCTGGTCATTGCCGGCCTCATCGCTGTGGGCGGGTGGCCGGCTTGAGCAGCTTTATCCGCATGCTCCGGCTGAAGCGCTGCCTGCAGCGCAAGCCATCGTCGTCCTGGGCGGCCACACGGCGGGGGGCCGCCAGAACTGGTTCCAGCCGTACCACAGGGACACCGCCTTTACGCGCACTGCGGCCGCCGCCCTGCTTTACCAGGCTGAACGTGCACCGTTAATCCTGTTATCCGGCGCCGCGCTCGAAGGGACGCAAAGCGAGGCCGAATACATGGCCGCCAACCTTCGCAAAAGCGGCGTGCCGCCAGAGGCCCTGATTGTCGAAAAAAACAGTTACAACACCTACGAGAACGCGCTTTACTCCGCTCGCATCCTGAAAGAGCGTGATATTTCCCGGGTATTGCTGGTGACATCCGCCCTGCATATGCCGCGAGCCATGGCCGTTTTCAACAAACAAGGGCTGACAGCCATCGCGGCGCCGCCCGCGCCTCAGATCGTGGTGCCCGATGACCCGGATTTTTCGTTCTGGCTGCCCGACGGACGCAGCTTCTTCGCCTCTCGATCCATTATCAAAGAGTACGTCGGAATGCTGATATATTGGCTGCGAGGCTGGATATAAGCGCGGCGTCAATCATTTTATCGGCCCGCCGAAGTGGCTGATGCAGCTCTACGATAGACATCGTTCGTATGTTTCAGGAAGGCCGATAGCGAAAAAACATCCTCGATTCTCGCTCTGGCATGGGATCCCATGCGCATCAACACGGCCGGGTCGGTTCCCAAGATGGTGTGCAGGCACTTTGTCAGAGCTTCCACATCACCTGCAGGCGTCACCCAACCAACCGAGTTTTCATGTACCCCTTCTGGTAATCCTCCAGCATCCGACACCAGCGCGGGCAAGCCTACCGACATTGCCTCATAAAGTGCATAAGACGCTGCCTCGTGGTACGACAAGACGAATCCTACGTCGCACGCCCCCAAAATGGGCCGCACGTCTTTTACAAGGCCCGGGAAGACGATCTGGTCGTCATCCAGACCAATGCCACGCAACCGTTCGATAATGCCCGGGGGAGGAAGGTCGCCCGCCACAACGATGCGGACACGTGTACGTAGGGCAACCGGCAAGGCCGTAACCGCCTCCGCCAAAAGCATCCACCCTTTGTCCAGATCAGTACCGCCTGTGCTTCCGAACACCAAGATGTCCTCCGGCAAGCCGCCGAACAATTGCGCTCGGTACGCTTTGCGCTGTTCAGCGGTCACTGGCAAGAAAAAATGAGGGTCGATTCCGTGATAAATAGAATGTACGTCGCATCGCTTGTAGCAGGAGTTCTCCAGTTGGCCGGTCACATACTTGCTGACACCAATGGCTGCGTCCGTACCGAAACGCGCTCGCAGGCGATGACCGAAACTATCAATACTTTTCGTGTTGTGCTTGGTCCAGACAATAGCGGGCTGCCGGCGCAATCCAAGCCGGGCCAGCATCATGTGACGATGGTCGGCGCTGCCATTGACGTGCACCACGTCAAAACTTTCACGCGCCAAAAAACGCCTCAAGCTTAGTACTTCATTCAATAAAGGCAAAGGACGGGATGTATACAAGCATGGAACCGTCCGGACACCCTGAATCTTCGATGCAAGATCAAACAGCCGTCCACTGGCAGGGGCCGCCAGGGTGAGGTTGCACTGATCTTTCAGGCCTCTGAGCAGATTCAATATGTAAGTAACATGGCCCCCGCCGTTGCCATGGTGTATGTCGGTGATCAATATTTTCATCATGGCGCAAACCGAAATCTCGCTTCGATAAAAAACGAGGTGCGTTGTGGATGGAAACACGCCTGGGAACCAGCACCATCATTCCAGAAACCGTTCTCAAACCAATTATTGGAACCGGATCGTCGGTCAAGTGTCATTTATATTGTTCGGCCAGAATGGAGCGATAGAGTACTTCAAATTGCTCCGCCACCCGAGGCCAGCTGTGTCGCGCCACCACCTGCGCCCCGCCCGCCTTCAAGCTTTGCCGCAGACCGGCGTCATCGAGCAAGCGTTGAATGCAGGCGGCCAGTTCAGCGGCGTCTTCAGGGTGGCCCAGAACAAGGGCTTCGCTGCCGGGGGCCACATATTGCGCAAAACCACACCAAGGCGACGGGCTTAGCACCACGGGCAAGCCAAAGGACATCGCTTCAAGAGGCGCCATGCCGAAACTGTCGTTCAAGGTGGGATGCACGTAAATGTCGGACGCCTGGTAGTAATGCGCAACATGCGGCGTTTCACCCACAACCCGGACGCGCGACACCAGATGATCGGGATCATGGCGAGCAATGTGCTCGCGCACCGAGGCATTTCCCCCCACGATCAGAAGCTTGATATTTTGCGGTAAATCGTCCAGCGCATTCAATACGGTCGGAAGACCCTTTCGAAGCGGGTTGCGCGCGACCAGAAGACAGACCAGGTCGTCATCTGAAAAACCCAGTGACTCGCGTGTGGCTTTGCGCTTGCTTTGCTCGCCCTGCACAGCAGCGGCCACACCGGGCGGGATGATGGGCGCATCGGCCACATCTGCATAAGCCTGACGCAACTGCTCGGCGATCAGGCCCGACACCGCGACAGTACGATGGCCGGCCCGAGGTTCTACCCGGCGGGCCTCCAGGGCAAGATAGGTTTGCACCCTGAGACTGATGTACGACATGATGCGCTTGACCCGCGGCAAGGGCCGAACGCGCCAATTGAAGCGCACGGGCGTAACATGCACCACCTCGACATCACCGCACCAGCCGTTCATATGAGAATGGACAATGTCGTAGCCGGTGCGAGTCAATCGGCGCGCACGGATGGCAAACAACAGAACCCGTACCCAGCTTGGCCAGTGCTTCCAGCTTCGCAGCGGCACAAACGGCAATTTCAAATCGCAAGCGTCATCGTACTCACGTGCGAAAACAGTAATATCATGCCGAGCCGACAGCTCGCGCATCAATTCAACGCCATAGGCTTCGGCGCCCCCAAAACGGCTGCCAAAACGGTCCACGACAAAAGCGATGGCAAGGCGGCGCTCAGGCATGGCGTCTTTTTTCCTCAAGCTGCGTCAGACATTTCTGTAAAAAACGCACAATGTGCGTGGAGCGGGCGACGGTCACGCGCGGCAGGCCGAAAATGTCGTCAGCCGGCCCCGCCAAGCCCCCGCTGGTAGTGGTGGCGCTGAAATAGCCCGCGTCGCGCACCATATTCCGCAAGTCGGGCGTTTCGTGGCCATAGGGATAGCAGAACGAGGTTACCTCGACATCCAATGCTTGCTCCAGGACACGACGCGATCGGTTGATTTGCTCGAAAGCTTCGGGCTGGGCCAGATCGGGCAGATTCGGATGGTCGAGGCTGTGCGAGCCGGCTTCCTGGCCGGCTGCCACCCAGGCTGCCGCTTGCTCGCGTGACATCAAGGCAGAAGGCGGCACACCGTTTTCGCGATCCCACTCGTTGCTGCCGCCGAAACGTTCGGCAACGAAGTAATTGGTCGACGTAAAGCCCAGCTCGCGCAGTATCGGCAAGGCGTTTTCAAGTACATTCACGTACCCGTCGTCAAAGGTAATGCCAAACACCTTGCCTTGTTTATGCCCTTGAAGATAGGGCAAGAGGTCGCGCATGGACAGGCCCGTATAACCCAGTCGCCGCATCCACGTCATTTGCCGGCGGAAGCTGGCCGGATGCACCGTCAGGCCCCGGTATGGCGTGCCACGCGGCGCAGGCCGGCCGACCTGGTGATACATGAGGATGGGAATCATATCAGCGCGCTTCATGGGTTGCGCCCCAGCAGGTACAGCTTGGCATAACGAAAGAAGCTGCCGGCCGACGCCGTGGCGGCCAGAATGAAGCCTTCGCGGCCATCGAGGAAGCCTCGACGCACCAGATAGATTCGAATGAAGGTCCACATGGCATGGCCCACCATGCCTGGTATCGAGGTGCGGCGCCCTTTGGCATGCATCATGTGCGCGGCGTCGCTGGAATAGCGGTTGACCTTGGCAATGAGAGACTGCATGTCGGCGTAGGGATAATGTAGAAAATGCCCCTCGAGCGTGCCCACCGCGCCCTGGGCCTGCACCCGTTCGTGCACCGCCGCGTCAGTGAATCGGGCCGTGCCTCGTTTGAACAGCCTTAGCACATGGTCGGGCCACCAGCCGCTGTGGCGAATCCAGCGCCCGCAAAAGTTCGAGAGGCGGGCGATCTGATAAGCGTCGGCCTGGGGCTGCCCGATAGCCTGTTTAATTGCTTGCGCCAACTCGGGTGTGACCCGCTCATCGGCGTCTATGGATAACACCCATTCCTGGGTTGCCTCGTCAAGCGCACGGTTTTTCTGAGGCCCAAAGCCTGGCCAATCCGGCGTCTCGATAACTCGCGCGCCTTTTTCCCGGGCGATCTCGCAAGTGCGGTCCTCGCTGCCTGAATCGACGACGATGATTTCATCGGCAAAGGCCACCGAATCGAGGCATGCTCCGATATGTGCTTCTTCGTTCTTTGTGATGATGATGACGGAAAGCGTCATGCCCTTGCTTGCGCACGCTGCCGGCGCGCACGCTTCCAGAGTTTGTACTGGTTGAACACCGGCGCGATGATCGGGTGCGCGGCAACCTTGATACGCCGCCCGACTGACATCCCGGTGGTGTTTCGGACGGCAAAGCGATGAATGTGGGCCGGGTTGCCGCCGGCGAGGTTCTGGCCGAAAGCATGAGTGGTGTACAGGTACTTGAAGCCCGCCTGTTGCGCCACGCGAATGTAGTCAGCGTCGAAATAGCCCTGCGGCCAGCAGAAATGTTCAGAAACACTGCCAAGATTTTCAAGCAAGGCTTGGCGCGACAGTTCCAGCTCTTGGGCCATCAATTGGTTTTTCTCGTGGGCCCGCTCGGATTTATCCCACCGGGTGTGGGTGTGCGTATGGCTATGGAATTCGACCAGCCCGCTTTCTTGCATGGCTTGCACCTCGCTCCAGCGAAGCATGACACTGTCGGCATCCCCTGCGGCGATGCGCCGCTCGCACTCGCCATGAGCCGGTGTTTCAGGCGACTGGGGTTGCCCCGCCAGGGGCCGTACCGGGCCTTCGCCTATCCACGAGGTAACCAGGAAAATGGCTGCCTTGTAGCCGTATTTTTTCAACAGCGGAAAGGCGTGCACCCAGTTATCGAGATAGCCGTCATCAAAAGTGATGAGAATGGATTTTTCGGAAACCGGCTCGCCCGCCAGATGGGCGGCAAACTCTTCGGTGGTAAGCGAACAATAACCATTGCGAGCCAACCAGGCCAGGTGATCTTCGAAGTTCTTGGGCGATGCGGTGATGGCGCCTTCAGAGGGCGACACGTGGTGGTACATCAGGACGGGAACCGAATGGGCTTTCTTCATTGTCGTTCGCTTAACCAGCGTAAATAGCAGGATTCGATGCTCTGTACCATGGCCTGTGGCGTGAAGCGACCCTCTTCGAGTACGCGACGCCGCCCTTCTCGACCCATCTTCGCGCGCAAGCCCGAATCGTTGATAAGAGTGCGCAATGCTTCGGTGAGGGCTGACTGGTCATGCAAAGGAACCAGCAGGCCGGTGACACCATTTTCCATCATTTCGGGCACACCGTCGACGTCGGTGCCCACCACGGCCAGCCCGGCCGCAGCGGCCTCAACGAATACCGTGCCCGCGGCCTCTTGCTCGGTGGCCAAAGCGAACAGGTCAAAACCTGCCAGTATATTGGGTACGTCGGCGCGGCGACCCAGCAGATGAACACGCCGATCCAGCTGTTTCCCAGCGACATGGGCTTGCACTTCCTCGAACACCGGAGAACCGTCGCCCACGAACACCAGGTGCAGATTGGGGCGGCTTCGAATCAAGGGTTCCATGGCGTCGACCAGTGCGCGATGGCCTTTCTTGGCGCGCATGACCGCCACGCAGCCGACGACAATGTCGTTCTGTGCTAGCTTGAGCTCCTCTCGCAGCGTCGACGGCGGGCTCCAGGAATCCAGCTTGACCACCGGATAGACAGCCGCCACATGAGAAGGCGGTACGCCTCGCTCGATCAAGTGGTTACGCACAAAGTTGCTGGTCGTCGTAACCCGATGCGGGATGATCGTGTAAGAAAGCAGCGACCCCACACGTTTAGCCAAATGGCGTGTACGCACAATAAGCGGCGTACCAGCCAGACGGCCGGCCACACCCGCCAGGATGGTGTCGCGACGGCTGTGCGAATTGAGCACGTCGAAACGGCCCTCGCGCAACACCTTGCGCAAACGCACGACTCCTTTGGCGAAATTGGCGGGGCCATCCATCAGCAAGGTATGCACGGTAAAGCCATCATCGCGCAGCCGTTGCGCCAGAACGGCATGTGGCTGGCAGATGGCTTCCATGTGGTGGCCGCGCTCGCGCATCGCGAGCATCATCTGGTGGATGTACTGTTCTTGCCCGCCAAAGCTGGTTGCGGCCTCGGAATGGATGATGCGCAAAGGTTTCATTGATACGCAATCTCCACGCTGTCGGCGGAAATCCAGCGGTGCAGTGTATCGAACATGTCGTCAGCCATGCGTACCCGCCATTCGTCGCCCAGCCGCAGCACACATTGATAGCTGTCGCGTTCAAGGCAGACCTCAACCCGCACGCCGGTTTCTTCGTCCCCCGAAGCGCGGAACGGATTGAGCACCTGTCGCAGACGCTGCATGTCGGCGTTGCCGTTCAGGGTTATTCGCAAGGCCCGCGCCCGCGCCTCGCGTGCAAGCTGCAAATCGTAGAGATCGTCGGCCGACACGCGCAAACCGCCGGAATAATCGTCATTGCTGACCTTGCCGTGCACGATAACCAGCTTATCTTCCTTGAGACGGTTTCGATGCAACTCGTAAAGCTCGTTGAACACGGCCACTTCGACCTGTGCCGAGCCGTCATCAAGCACGGCGTACAACATTCTGCCGCGCCGGGTCATGCGTGGGCGCACCGAAGCCAAAACGCCCGCGAACCACTGAAGGCCACGGGCCGGCTCGAGGCGTGCCAAGGGCTTGGGCGCGAAGCGGCGCACCTCATCGCGCCAGGCATCAAATAAATGTGCGCTGAAGAACAAGCCCAAGGCGGCTTTCTCTTGGGTGAGCTTGGCCTGGAGGTCCCATGGAGCCACCTTGGCCAATTCGCCTTCGACAATGTCGTTGCTGTCGTCGTCGAACAAGGACACCTGGTTGGCACTGCGCTCGGCCTGCTCCGCCGCCTCAATGGCATTGCCCAGGGTCGCCAGCAGCGCGGCGCGGTTCTCGTCGATGGAATCGAAAGCTCCGGCGCGTATCAAGGCCTCTACGCTGCGCCGGTTGACCGTATGGCGGTCGATCCGGCGGCAGAAGTCGAACAGGCTTGTAAACGGTCCGCCCTCTTTCCGGACCCGGATGATCTCCTCCACGGCCGACTGTCCTGTGCCCTTGATCGCACCCAGGCCATAACGAATGGTGCGCGGCGGTCGTCCCTGCTGCATGTGCGCATCCGACACCGGCTCAAAACGGTAGTTTGAATCGTTGACGTCGGGTGGCAGCACCTCGACGCCGTTAGCCAAAGCATCCTTCCAGAAAATCTGCACCTTGTCAGTGTCGTCCATGTCGGAAGACAGGGTGGCCGCCAGGAATTCGGCCGGATGATACGCCTTGAGCCACGCGGTCTGGTAGGCGATAAGCGCATAGGCCGCCGAATGGCTTTTGTTGAAGCCGTATCCTGCGAACTTTTCCATCAGGTCGAACAGCTTGACGGCAAGATCCGCCTCATAGCCTTTTTCGACCGCGCCCTTTTCAAAAATCTCGCGGTGCTTGGCCATCTCCTCGGGTTTTTTCTTGCCCATGGCGCGGCGCAACATGTCGGCGCCGCCCAGGGTATAGCCGCCAATAATCTGCGAGATCAGCATCACCTGTTCTTGGTAGACGATGACCCCATAAGTGCTGCGCAGCACGGGCTCGAGATCTTTGTGAAAATAGTCAACCTCGGCGCGGCCGTGCTTGCGGTTCACAAAATCGACCACCATGCCCGACTCGAGCGGCCCGGGACGATACAGCGCCAGCATGGCGATGACATCTTCGAAGGTATTGGGCCGCAAGTTTCGCAACAGTTCTTTCATGCCGCGCGATTCAAGCTGGAATACCGCTGTGGTATTGCCCTCGCTGAGCAATTGATACGTGGCCGCATCGTCAAGCGGCAAAGACATGATGTCGAAATCGCGCTTGTCCTCGTTGAATTGGCGCACGTAGCGCACCGCCCAATCGAGAATAGTAAGGTTGCGCAAGCCCAGGAAGTCAAACTTGACCAGCCCCGCGGCCTCGACATCGTCTTTGTCGAACTGCGAAACAGCATTTGCGTCGATGCCGGGCTGGCAATACAGCGGACAAAAATCTGTCAGTTTGCCCGGTGCGATCAACACGCCGCCAGCGTGCATGCCGATATTGCGCGTCAGGCCTTCAAGCGGCCTGGCCAAATCGATCAAGGCCCGAACCTCTTCGTCCTGGTCATAGCGCTCTTTGAATGCCGGCTCGTCCCTCAGGGTCCGCTCCAGACTCCAGGGGTCGGCTGGATTGAACGGAATCATCTTGGAGAGCCCGTCGCAAAGCATATAGGGCATTTCCAGCACACGACCCACGTCGCGCACCACTGCCTTGGCGCCGAGGGTACCGAATGTGGCGATCTGGCTTACCGCCGCCTTTCCGTATTTTTGCTTTACGTAGTCGATGACCCGCTCGCGGTTGTCTTGGCAAAAATCGATGTCGAAGTCGGGCATCGAAACGCGTTCGGGGTTAAGAAAGCGTTCGAAGAGCAAGTCGTAGCGGATGGGGTCCAGATCGGTGATGCCCAATGAGTAAGCCACCAGTGAACCGGCCCCGGAACCCCTGCCCGGCCCCACAGGCACGCCATTTTGCTTGCCCCAGTTGATAAAGTCGGCCACGATCAGGAAGTACCCGGGAAAGCCCATGCCGATGATGGTCTGGCATTCCCAATCAAGCCGCTCCAGATATTGCGGATAGCGTTCGGCGCGTTCGGATTCGTCGGGAAACAGCTGAAGCATCCGCGTTTCGAGCCCTTCGCGCGACAGTTGCACCAGATAGTCATCAAGAGTAACGCCGTCCGGAGTTGGGAAATCGGGCAGCTGCGGCTTGCCCAGCTGCAGCTTCAGAGTGCAGCGCTTGGCGATTTCAACCGTATTGGCCAACGCCGAGGGCACGTCTGCGAAGCGCCGCATCATTTCGTCGCTATCGAGCAGATATTGGTCGTTCGTGAATCGGCGCACTCGCTTGGGGTTGGCAAGCTGCTCGCCTTGGGCAATGCAGACCCGAGCTTCATGAGCGCGAAAGTCATCGGCTTGTAGAAACTGCACCGGATGCGTGGCCACCACCGGCAGCCCCAGGTCTGCAGCCAGGCGCATGGCCGCCTGCACATAGTTTTCATCGGCGTCTACGGCGCGTTGCAGCTCAATGTAGTATGCGCCCGGGTACGCCTTGGCCCATTGCTTTGCCAACTGACGCGCAAGATCGGGCTTGCCTGCCTCTAGTGCCTGGCCCACATCCCCCGCTCGGGCGCCGGACAAGACTATCAAGCCCTCCAGCCCCATCAGCCACTCGCGACACACCTCGGCCCGCCCTGCCCGCTGATTGTCCAGCCAAGCCCGCGTAAGCACGTCGCACAGGTTCAGGTAGCCGGCATGGTTGCGCACCAGTACCAACACACGATGCGGCTTGTCCTTGTCAAGCTCGTTCTCCATCCAGAGATCGCAGCCCGCGATTGGCTTGATACCCGTATTGCGGGCCGCCTTGTAGAACTTGATCAGACCGAAGAGATTGGCCAGATCGGTCAGGGCGACTGCCGGCTGCCCGAACCTTGCCACCTGCTTGACCAGCTCGGGTATACGGACGATGCCATCCACCACCGAAAATTCGGAGTGAACACGCAAATGGACAAAAGAAGAAGGCATGGCGGATTTCATGGAGGGGATTGTACTTAATGGAAGCCCGTGGCAAATGGGTGCGCGATGCATCCGCTTGCCCGGTCGAGGGCTCTGTATCTGTTCATCGCTGCGCCGCGGTCCAGGCTTTCTGCAACCGCTTGACCGAAACCGGCATGGGCGTGCGCAGTTCCTGGGCAAATAGCGCCACGCGCAATTCTTCGAGCAGCCAGCGGAATTCGTCCAATCCGGCATCGGGCGCCCCTTTCAAGGCACTGCGCGCACGCTGGTACTGGGTTATGAGAGGAGCCATCTCGGTCATCTGGCGTCGGTCGCGCGCCGGATCAGCCCGCAACTTGTCGATGCGCGCCTGCGCCGCCTTGAGGTAGCGCGGATAATGCGACAGTTGCACGTACGGCGTATCGCGGACGAACCACTTGCCCATCAGGGCAGACATCTGGGCCGAGAGGTCGGCGTGGGTCTCGAGATGCGGTTTGGCCTGCGGCATCTTTTTCTGCAGCGCCGACCATTCCGCCAGTATGGCGCCCACCAGGCGAGCCACCTCTTGCGCCAACAGCCCCAGCCGCCCCCGCCCTTCCGCCACACGCTTCTCGAAAGCTTCGCGGTCGTTCGGCCAGGGTTCAGCCAAGCAGGCACGCTCCACCGCAGTGTCGATGATCTGGTCCCGCAGATCTTCTTGGGTGCCCAGGCTCATGTACAGCATGCTCATGCGTGTCAGGCCGTCGAGGTTTTTTTCCAGAAACTTGACCTGGTCTCGCAGCGCCAGCCGGAACAGGCGCAAAAGCCCGGCCCGATGCCGCCTCTTGGCTTCGCCGGGGTCATCAAAAACGTCCAGGTCGCAATGCGTCTTGCGATCGATCAGGGCGGGGTACCCCACGAACGACTGCCCCTTGCGGCGAATCTCCATCAGTTCCGGCAGTTCGCCGAAAGACCAGTCGACCAGGTTCTCGTGAGCCAACACCTGGCCCACGTTTTCATCGTCTGCGGCCACCTTCTGAAATGATGCTTGCGCCTGGCTGCCGTGCTCGGCCTTAAGCTGGTCCAGATTGCGGCCGCCCGAAAGCATGCGTCCGTGCTCATCCACCACCTTGAAGTTCATGAACAGGTGCGCCGGCAAGGTTTCGATCTTGAAATCGCCCGGAGCCGGACGCACTTTGACCTGTTCCCACATGTCGCTGCGCAACGCCTCGAGCAAACCCATGGAAGGATCGGCGGCGCGTTCGAACCACCGCTGGTAGAAACCCGCCGCATAATCCGGTAGCGGCACGCAGTGGCGCCGCAACTTCTGAGGCAACGATTTAAGCAACAAATGGACCTTGTCCTTCAGCATGCCGGGGACCAGCCATTCACAGCGCATCGGATCGATCTTGTTCAGGGCGAACAGCGGTACGGTCAGCGTCACGCCATCCCGCACCGAGCCCGGCTCGAAATGGTAGTCCAGCGACATATCCACCCCCTGCCAGCGCACCTTTTTGGGAAAGACATCAGTGGTCACGCCTGCGGCCTCGTGGCGCATGAGGTTGTCGCGGGTCAGGCGCAAAGCCTCAAGAGCGGTTTTATCCAGTCCCGCCGCCCATTTTTCCAGCGTCGCCGTCTGGTAGACGTCGGCCGGAACCTGCTTGTCGTAAAAGGCGAAGATCAGTGCATCGTCAACGAGAATGTCTGGACGCCTGGCCTGGTGTTCGAGTTTTTCGATCTTGGCGATGAGCTGGCGGTTGTGGTTGATGAAAGGCAGGCGCGTATCGATATCGCCCGGCACCAGCGCATCGCGAATGAAAATCTCGCGCGCCTGAGCCGCATCAACCTTGCCGAAGCTGATGCGCCGCCCGGTATAGACCGGCAGGCCGTATAAAGTCGCACGCTCATTGGCCACCACCTGACCGCTCTTGCGGTCCCAGCGCAGATCGGACCAGGCTCTACGCAGCAAATGGGCGCCGGCTCGCTCGAGCCAAGGCGGCTCGATGCGGGCGACGCAGCGCGCGTATAAGCGAGTTGTCTCCACCAGTTCGGCAGCGACAATCCAGCGACCCGCCTTCTTCACCAGCGCCGATCCTGGATGGATCTGGAAACGGATTTCGCGTGCACCCAGGTAGCCGCCCCCTTCTTCATTCTTCAGCCCGATGTTGCCAAGCAAGCCGGACAGCAGGGCCATATGGGTCTGCTCGTAGGTAGCGGGCAAGGCATTGACTCGCCACCGTTGCTCTCCAACCAAGGCCGCCAATTGGCTATGAACATCCCGCCATTCGCGCAAGCGCGACGGCGACAGGAAGTTCTGGCGCAACAAAGCAACAAGCTTGCGTTGCGAGCCCTTATGGGCAACTTGCTCGTGATACCAGGCCCATAGCTTCAGATAGGACAGGAACTCGGATTTGTCGTCACGGAACTTGGCGTGGGCTGTCTCGGCCGCCTCGCGCAAAACCATGGGCCGGTCGCGCGGGTCTTGCACTGACAGGGCTGCCGCAATGATCAGCATTTCCGCCAGGCACTGCTGTGTGTTGGCTTCCAGTATCATGCGCGCCAAGCGCGGATCGACCGGCAGCTTGGCCAGCGAACGGCCTGTCGAAGTCAGGCGATTTGCGTCGTCGAGCGCCCCCAGCTCTTGCAACTGCTGGTAGCCGTCGGCAATGGCCCGGCCCGTCGGGGCCTCGACAAAAGGGAAGGTCTCGATATCTTCCAGCTTCAGCGACTTCATGCGCAAAATGACCGAGGCCAGGGAAGAACGCAATATCTCCGGATCGGTAAAGGCCGGCCGCGATTTGTAGTCGGCCTCATCGTAGAGGCGGATGCAGACGCCTGGGCCGATTCGCCCGCAGCGTCCGGCGCGCTGGTTGGCGGAGGCCTGACTGATCGGCTCGATGCGCAGTTGCTCTACCTTGTTGCGCCACGAGTAACGCTTGACACGGGCCAGGCCACTATCCACAACATAGCGAATGCCCGGCACAGTCAGAGAGGTCTCGGCCACGTTGGTCGCCAGAACCACCCGGCGCGCGTTGCCCTGAGGACGGAAAATTCGCTCTTGCTCGGCTTGGGACAGCCTGGCAAACAAGGCAAGCACCTCGGCGCCGGGCGGATGCTGCTTGCGCAGCGCCTCGGTGGCATCGCGTATTTCACGTTCACCGGGCAGAAACACCAGCACGTCTCCGGGCCCGTGCCGGGCGCACTCCGCCACGGCATCGACCACTGCGTCCACCAGGCCTCGCTCTTCGTCATGGGACGGAGCGGTGCGCGCGCCGCCGCGCCGTGCCGCGGCCTCGTCGGCTTCGTCTTCAGTCAGCACCGGGCGATACAACACTTCGACCGGATACAGACGCCCGGACACTTCAATGACGGGCGCGGGACAGCCGTCTATGGCGAAATGGCTGGAAAATCGAGCGGCATCTATTGTGGCCGAAGTGATGATCAGCTTCAGGTCGGGCCGCCTGGGCAGCAGTTGCTTCAGAAAACCCAATAAAAAATCAATGTTGAGGCTGCGCTCGTGCGCCTCGTCGATGATGATGGTGTCATAGCGGCGCAGCAAGGGATCACGCTGGGATTCCGCCAGAAGAATTCCGTCAGTCATCAGCTTGATGGCCGTGTCCGCCCCACTGCGATCACTGAAGCGTATTTGATAGCCCACCCAATCACCCAGCGCCGACCCGAGCTCTTCGGCGATGCGCCGTGCCACCGAGGTGGCTGCCAGGCGCCTAGGCTGCGTATGGCCGATAAGGCCTTCGCGCCCCCGACCAAGTTCAAGACAGATCTTAGGCAGTTGGGTGGTCTTGCCCGAACCCGTTTCGCCGCTTACGATGATGACTTGGTGCCGGCCGATGGCCGCCGCGATATCGTCGCGCCGGGCACTGACAGGCAAGTCTTCGGGGTAGCGTATCAACGGCAAAGCCCGCGTGCTTTTCACCCGCGGGCGATAGCGGCCGGCTTCTCTTGTGTGTTGGTTTACCGACAAATCGACGGACTCTTCCATGAAAATTCTAATAAAACGGGTACCTGTCATTATAATTTTGCATTGATGCAAAAAAATGGGAACCCTCGTGCATAACGATTTGGTCCTAAACGACCCGGAAACTCTCTCGGCCCATGACGCCCCAGAATTCGCTCCGGCGCAGTTCGTGCGCTGGTTCCGCGAGGTTGCGCCCTACGTCCACGACTTTCGCGGCAAGACCTTCGTCGTCGCCTTCGGCGGCGAACTGGTGTTGGACGGTGCGCTCAACACTCTAATACAAGATCTTTCCTTACTATCGGCCTTGGGCGTCAAGCTGGTGCTTGTGCACGGATCGCGCCCGCAAGTCAATGAACAGCTCCAGCTCAAAGGCTACACGACGCAATTCGGCCGAGGCACCGAGCCAACCTCGCCCGAAGCCCTAGAGTGCGCCAAAGAAGCTGCCGGAGAAATACGCCTCGACATTGAAGCAAGCTTCAGCCAAGGCCTTCCCAACACGCCCATGTCGCATGCCAAGATACGCGTCATCTCGGGCAATTTCGTTACCGCGCGCCCGGTCGGCGTCATCGACGGCGTCGATCATCAGCATACAGGGGCCGTCCGCAAGCTCGATATCGACGCCATCAGGTCGGTCATGAACCAGGGCGCCATTGTGCTGCTATCGCCGCTGGGTTTTTCGCCTACCGGCGACGCCTTCAACCTGGCGATGGAAGACCTGGCCACCAGCGTAGCCGTCGCCTTGCGGGCCGAAAAACTCATCTTCCTGACTCAAGATCATATTGTCCGGCTTGAAGACGGCACAGTCGACACTGAACTGGCTCGCGAAGAAGCTGACGCCCTTCTGGCCGCTGACACGCTCGACGAAGACACTTCCTCCTTTCTTACGCACGCATCCCGGGCAGTGAAGCGAGGCGTAGCACGTGCGCACTTGCTCCCCTACACCCTGGACGGCAGTGTACTGCTCGAAATCTTCACGCACGACGGCGTAGGCACCATGGTCGTCGAAGACAACCTGGACGATCTTCGGCCCGCCACCATGGACGACATCGGCGCGATCGTGCAGCTTATCGAGCCACTCGAGGCGGACGGCACCCTCGTACCGCGCGGCCGCGCCACAATCGAACGCGAGGTTGAGCTTTTTACAGTGCTGGAACATGACGGAGTCATCTACGGCTGTGTCGCCCTGAAGCCTTATCTGGAAGAAGGCATGGTCGAAATGGCATGCCTGATCGTCCATCCGGAATGGCAGGGCGAAGGCGAAGGCGAGATGCTGTTGCGCCACGCAGAAAGCAAGGCCCGCGCCCTGGGCGCGCGCAGGCTGTTCGTATTGACCACCCGCACCTCGCATTGGTTCATGAAACGGGGTTTCGCGCGCGGCGGCGTCTCCGATCTTCCCCAAGAGCGTCAGGCGCACTACAACCGCAATCGCAACAGTCATATCTTCATCAAGCGGCTTTAACTGCGCTCGCTTGGCGCGCTGAACCAGCCAGAACCGGCCAGCCAGAACCGGCCAGCCTCGACGCGGGCGTCGAGGCGCGCGCGAAGCTTGTACAATGAAGCGATTGATCAATCGTACTTTTACAAGGTAGCAACGTCATGGCACGCATGGTCCAATGTGTAAAACTCAAGCGCGAAGCCGAAGGGCTGGATGCACCGCCCTATCCCGGCGAACTCGGCGTGCGCATTTGGCAAAATATCTCCAAGCAGGCCTGGGCGCAATGGGTTGAAACCCAAACCCGCCTGGTGAACGAAAACCGCCTTAACCTGGCCGACATCCGAGCCCGCAAATACCTGGCGCAACAGATGGAAAGCTATCTGTTCGAAGACGCCGACGTCGAGGCCCAAGGCTACGTACCGCCACCCGCCTGACAGCAAAAACGGATGCCAGGTGCATCCGTTTTTGGTTCAGCCCAGCCGACAAGGCAGCCTGATCGTGGAATGATCAGGCGTCGTTGTCTTCTTCGTAGATTTGGCCGCGGGCGGTGCGTTCGGTCGCCTTGACGCCGGTGTGGCGCACGTCGTCGCCCATGACCATATAGATGACACGTTCAGACATGTTCTTGGCATGATCGCCGATACGCTCAAGGGAACGGGCGATGAATATGAGGTCGATGGCGCGGGTGATGACGCGGGGGTCTTCGATCATATAGGTGATCAGATGCCGCAGCGTGGCTTTCCATTCTTTGTCGACTTCTTTGTCGCGGCGCACTACTTCGGCCGCGTGGACAGGGTCTTCGCGGGCAAAGGCATCGAGTGACTGGCGCAGCATGGCCACCACAAAGTCGCGCATGTGGCGCAGCTCGACCGCCGGAATATAACGGCCTTCGGACTCGTGCAAACGCCTGGAAACCTTGGCGATCTTTTCGGCCTCGTCGCCGCAGCGCTCCATGTCGGTTAGCATCTTGGACACCGACAACAGCAGGCGAAGGTCGACAGCGGCAGGCTGGTTACGCGCAATGATCTGGCCGATACGCTCGTCGATTTCGACTTCGAGGCGATTGACCTCTTTTTCGCGTTCGCGTACTCGGTCGACCAATGTGAGATCGCCCGTGATCAGGGTTTCGACCCCATCGTAGACCATGGTCTCTACCAGGCCGCCCATTTGAAGAAATAAGGACTTGGTGGTTTCGAGATCAGTGGAAAACTGCCTGTTGGTATGTTCGGTCATAGGGGCCTTCGTCGCAAAAACATGGGTATCAGTGCCTGCAGGCTTGTTGCTGAAGACATAATAGTCCATTCAAAGTGAAAAGCTTACCCTTTGATTATGACATGATCATGACACCTGGCCGGGGCGCAGCTCGCAGACTCCTCGTTGGCCGGACACCAGCGCAATATCGGCGCCCGCAATGGCGAACAGACCGCATGTCACCACCCCGGGAATATCGTTGATGGTCGCCTCAAGTTGGGGCGGATCGACAATATCCAGGCCGGAAACATCAAGGATGCGGCAACCATTGTCGGTAATGAAACCCTCTCGCTCGCGAGAGCTGCCGCCCAAGGCAGCCAGGCGCCGGGCCACAGCCGCCCGCGCCATCGGGATGACTTCCACCGGCAGCGGAAAAGCGCCCAGTTTTTCTACCAGCTTGGACTCGTCCACAATGCAGATGAAGCTTTGCGCCACCGAGGCAACGATCTTTTCACGCGTCAAAGCGCCGCCCCCGCCCTTGATCATGTTCAGCCTTGCGTCGATTTCATCCGCGCCGTCCACATAGGCGGGCATGGTATCGATGTCGTTCAGGTCAAACACTTTTATTCCCGCCCCGGCAAGCCGAGCCGAACTGCGCTCGGAACTGGACGCTGCGCCACGAAACCGGTGTTTGTGCGAAGCCAGGGCATCGATGAAAAGATCAACGGTGGAGCCCGTGCCGACTCCCAAAATAGAATTGGCTTCGAGCATGGGCAAGACCCGCTCGACGGCCGCTTCCGCCGCATTGCGCTTGAGGGTGTTCTGGTCGAGCATGCCCTACCCCTTGAGCTCGTCGTATTTCTTGGTCGAAAAGCCGACGTTGACGCGGCCATCGGCATCGACACGCACGGGGCGACGCACCAGTGTGGGAAACTCTTCGATCAACGCCAGCCACTGGGCATCGTCCTGCGGCGTCTTGCGCTCGTCGGGCAGGTTGCGCCAGGTCATGGATGCGCGGTTGACCAGCTTTTCCCAGCCGCCCAGCTCGTCTTTCCACTTTGCCAGCACGGGCCCTGGAACCGGCTCGTCGCGGTAGTCTGTGAATTCATGGGCCTGGCCCTGTTCGTCGAGCCATTTCATGGCCTTGACGCAGGTGCTGCACCGCTTCAATCCGTAAAGCTGTATGGGTTTCATGTTTCCTCTTTGCGCCACTGCACCTTGCTTGCCACAATCACGCACAAGCCCACGATCAGTATGAACAAGGTCGCCAGGGCATTGATTTCAGGTTTGAGCCCAAGCCTTACCCGCGAGAACACTTCAAGCGGCAAGGTGGTGTAACCGGGCCCGGACAAAAACGATGCGATCACCACATCGTCAAGTGACAGTGTAAAGGCCAGCAGCCATGAGGCCAGGAGCGCAGGCGCGATCAGCGGCAGCGTAATGATGAAAAACACCTTCAGCGGCGATGCGCCCAGATCGAGCGCGGCCTCTTCGAGCGAACGATCCAGATCACGAATACGCGCCTGAACCACCACCGCCACGTATGCAAGGCATAAAGTAACGTGCCCCACCCAGATGGTAAACATGCCGTTGCCCGCGGGCCACCCTATCAGTCCGCCCAATTCGACGAACATCAACAACAGCGATATGCCCAAAACCACCTCGGGCATGGCCAGCGGGGCGCACAACATGCCCACGTACAAGCCCGACCCGCGAAACCGTCCCATGCGCACCAGCACGTACGCGGCCCAGGTACCCAGGGCAACCGCGGCAGTTGCCGTCAGCGCGGCGATTCGCAAGGAAAGCCAGGTAGCGGACAACAGCGCCTGATCGTTGAACAATTCCACATACCAGCGCAAGGAAAAACCGGTCCAGGAAGTCATCATGGCCGAATCGTTGAACGAAAACAGCATGAGACAGGCGATAGGCACATACAAAAAACCGTAGCCTATGGTAAGGACCACAGCCCGGAACAAGCCGTTAGTTTTTGCCATGGCGCCTCTCCAAGTCGAACTGGCGCGCCTGGTTGTATTGCAGCAAGGCCAGGGGCACGATAAGTATCAGCACCATCACGCAAGTTACCGCGGCGGCCATCGGCCAGTCAGTATTATTGAAGAACTCCGTCCACATGAGCCGGCCCATCATCAAGGTATCGGCTCCGCCGAGCATTTCCGGGATCACATATTCGCCCACCGTGGGAATGAATACCAGCAACGCGCCGGCCACCACCCCGGGCATGGACATCGGCAAGGTCACGTTCCAGAACGCCTGCCAGGGGCGCGCGCCCAGGTCATGGGCGGCTTCCAGCAAGCGAATGTCCAGCTTC
This sequence comes from Pusillimonas sp., assembly GCF_044464525.1. Classification (NCBI taxonomy): domain Bacteria; kingdom Pseudomonadati; phylum Pseudomonadota; class Betaproteobacteria; order Burkholderiales; family Alcaligenaceae; genus Pusillimonas; species Pusillimonas sp. The sequence goes on along the minus strand of NZ_JBIQLE010000027.1, from coordinate 21,916 downwards.
ACCAAGTTGGCATACAGCGGCAGAATGAAAAACGGCAGATAGGCATAGATCAGGCCGATGTAGACTGCGATGTCGGTGCGGTAAAGCTCCAACGGCGCGTCGATCACGCCCAACGCCAGCAAGGCGGTGTTCAGCAGGCCATCACTGCGCAAGATGCCCACCCAGGCATATACGCGCAACAGCAGTGACGTCCAAAACGGCAAGATCACCGCCAGCAGCATCAGGTTGCGCGCCTTGGGCGTGGCCCTGGCAATGTAATACGCCATCGGATAGCCGATAAGCCCGCAACATACCGTGGTAACCAGCGCCATCTTCACCGAGCTGATATATGTGGCGATGTAAAGACTGTCGGTCAACAACAGCTTGTAGCTGCTGAAATAGACACTTAGGCGCAAAGCCTCATTTTCCAGCGTCGCCAGAGGGGTATAGGGTGGAATGCCGAACCGCAGATCGGCGAAACTGATCTTCAGCACCAACAGGAAGGGAACCAGCAGGAACAGCGCCAGCCAGGCGAATGGCGGAACGATGGCAAGCTTGCGCAAGGCAGGTTGGCGGTCGCGCATGAAGAAGCGTTTCATGATGCCAGCACCGTCGCGCTATCGCTGGCCCAGCTGATATACACCTCGTCTTCCAGCCCTGGGGCGTCCGACTGGGCCAGAACCTGGCGAGGCACCTCGGCCTCGACCACCGCGCCCGAGTCGAGCCGCAACTGATAGCGGGCATGGCTGCCCATCCAGGCAACGTGGCCCACCACGCCTCGCGCCCAGTTGTACTCGTTCGACGGCTGCTCCCGAACCACTCGAATCTGCTCGGGCCGAATGGAGACGTGAACTTCCATGCCCAGGGGTTCATTAACGCCGTGGTTGACATACATGGGCCTTGCCAGCTCGTCGCTTTCGATCATCACGTGATCGGCCTCATCAACCGTGATGGTACCGGTGAACAGGTTGGTGCTGCCGATAAAGCCCGCCACGAAGCGCGAGTTGGGAAACTCATAGACTTCTTGCGGCGTGCCGCACTGCACGATCTGCCCCTCGGTCATCACGGCGAGCCTTCCGGCCATGGTCATGGCTTCGTCCTGATCATGGGTGACCATGATGCAAGTAACACCGACCTGGTCCAATATTCGCACCAGCTCGATCTGCGTCTTTTGCCGAATCTGCTTGTCGAGCGCCGACATGGGTTCGTCGAGCAGCAAGAGCTTGGGTCGCTTGACGAGGCTGCGTGCCAGAGCCACCCGCTGCTGCTGTCCGCCTGACAGCTGGTGCGGCTTGCGGCGTGAATAGCCGGCCATCTGCACCAGGTCGAGCGCCTCGAATACGCGCTCATGTATTTCGTTGCGCGGCACCCCCTCCTGCTTGAGGCCAAATGCAACATTGGCTTCCACCGTCATATGGGGGAACAAGGCGTAGGACTGGAACATCATGTTGACCGGGCGGCGATAAGGCGCCAGCGCCGTGATGTCTTCACCGTCAAGGTATATGCGGCCCGAAGTGGGCTCTTCAAAACCTGCCAGCATGCGAAGCAAGGTCGACTTTCCACAACCCGAGCTGCCAAGCAAGGCGAAGATTTCTCGCCGCCTGACTGAAAGATTCACAGACTGTACGGCCACGACGTCGCCATAGATTTTGACCACGTCGTCCACGCGTACGAAAGCATCCTCGTCCGCGGGCCAGACTGGGTTGGCATTGCGATTTTCCATCTCGGCTAGCGTCCTGAGCGAAGTTCGGCCCACAAGCGATTCTGCACGCGCAGAACATGAAGCGGCAGGGCCTTGATGACAAAAAGCTGCGCCGCGACCTCGTCGGGCGGGTAAATCATGACATTCTCAGCCACTTCCGGGTCGACGTATTGACGGGCGGTCTTGTTGGCATTGGGGTAGAACATGCTGTTGGTGATCGCCGCGTGCACTTGCGGGGTTTCGATGTAGTTAATGAAGGCGTGAGCCTCATCGACATGCGCCGCTCCTTTGGGTATGGCCATCGTGTCGAACCAAGCCGGCGCACCGCCCTGGGGCAGGTAGTAGTCTATCTCGTACGGCCTGCCCGCCTCTTCGGCGCGGTCGCGCGCGATAAGAACATCGCCCGAAAAGCCATAAACCATGCACAAGTCGCCCGAGGCCAGCTCGTCGATATAACCGGACGAGCTGAACTGGCGCACATAGGGCCGTATGCCCTTGAGCAGCTCTAACGCCGCTTGATAGTCATCCGGGTCGGTGCTGTTGGGGTCTTTGCCCAGATAATGCAGCGCCGCTGGAAACACCTGTGCCGCCTCGTCCAGCATTGCGATTCCGCAGCTTCTGAGCTTGCTTGCGTACTCGGGCTTGAAAAGCATGTCCCAACTTTCCAAGGGTGCATCTTCACCCAGAATTTCGCGCACGCGGGTCACGTTGTAGCCCAAGCCGTTGGTGCCATAGCCCCACGGCACGAGATATTGATTGCCCGGGTCAACGGCTGCGACCAGCTTCATGATCTCGGGGTCGAGATGCCTCCAGTTGGGTATCCGGCTTTTATCCAGCTTCTGGAACAGCCCCGCCTCGAGCTGGCGCGCAGCGTAGTGCGTGGATGGCACCACCACGTCATACCCTGATTTTCCTGTCAGGAGCTTGGCTTGAAGCGTGTCGTTGCTGTCGTACACGTCATAGCGCACCCGGATGCCGGTTTCTTTCTCGAAGCCGGAAAGCGTATCCGGGGCCGTATATTCGGCCCAGTTGTAGACGTTGACCACGCCGCCCTGCCCCCAGGCGACGGAAGTCGCCCACAGAAGCATCGTCAGCAAGAATGACGCGACCCTTTTCAAACCCACAGTGAAAGCCTCCGGAATCAATGCACCGAAAAGACGAGATGATAAAGCTTTTTTGGTTCTATCTGCGTTGCTTTGGTTTCAGCGGCAGCCGGCCGAGATTTGTTCATAGGCTTGCTGTATTCGCACCCAACAGTCCAGCCCTTGATCACCGGCTATTTTTTGCAACGAGCGGCGCAGCCGCAACAGATTTGATTGCCTGAGCCTCGCGCTCATGGAGCGGCGGCGGGCACGATCAAAATCAATCAGCCAGGCATCTGCGGCCTGGTCCAGCAAGATATTATAGGCATTCAGGTCAGCATGCCAGACCTCTGCCTCGTGCATGGCGAAAATGGCTTGGGCAACCGCCTCGGGCGCGTCCAGCGCCTCAGCCAAGGTTCGTACTCCTGAAATACGCTCGATGAGGATCGCCGCACGATAAAAAGGGCCCGTCCGCCAATACGCCGCCGCCAACGGAACCGGAACGCGTACTCCGCGCTGTAGAAGACGCTGCAATACACGGAACTCGGCAAACGACCGGGTGGCCGACTCTCCGGCCCAGAGATATTGGTCGCGGCTGACCCGAGCCACCATGCCGCCACGGCGATAATGACGCAGCACAGCCGGCCCGAATTCGCCCGAGACAAACCAAGCTGAGCGTCTGCCACCGACTTGCACAGCCGAGGCGCCAAGCAGCGGATTACCCGTGTCGAACAGACTTTCGGATGGCGCACTTACGCGTCCGGGATCGAAACACATGGCGCCCGAGGGGAAAGACAGCGTAGCCAATTCCGGCGAATGGAAGGAATTCATGTGGCTTCCCGCAGCATTCGAAGCGGAGGCGTATGCAGCACGCCCCGCAGCGCCAGCCCACCGCCCAGGCAGGAGATCAAGGCCCCGCCTGCCACCCCCGCCACCCATGGCCACCACGGCCAGCCGAGCGAAAACTCGAACACCCGCTCGGCCAGCAGACGCGCCAGCAGAATGGACCCGAAGGCTGCAAGCGCACCCGAAAGCCCGCCCAGCGCCAACAGCTCTATTGCCTGGGTGCGACGCAAACGAGTGGCGCCGGCGCCCAGCACGCGCAGCATCGCCACTTCGTGGATGCGTTCATCGCGCGTGGCGGCAAACGCCGCCGCCAGCACCTGGATGCCGGCCGCCACGGTAAACAGAAACAATATTTGGACCGCCAAAATAGCCCGCTCGACAATACGCCTGACATGACCCAGGATGGCGCCCACGTCGACCACGGTCAGATTGGGAAACTCATCCACCAAGCGCTGATTCAAGGCGGATTTTTCCGGCGGCAGGTGGAACGAAGTGATATAGGTAGCCGGCGCGTCGGCAAGCGCCGCCGGGGAAATCAGGGCGAAGAAGTTGACGTCGAACGAATCCCACTTCACTTCGCGCAAGCTGGTCACGGCGACGCGGACAAGCTGGCCGGCTACGTCAAAGCTCAACGTATCGCCAACCCCGATTTCCAGGGTATCGGCCAAACCCGTCTCAAGCGACACTTCATGGCCTTCCGCATCAAGCCACCGGCCCTGCACCAAAGTGTTGCTTGGGGGCAAGGCCGACATATACGATAAGTTGAATTCGCGTTCGACCATGCGCTGAGCCCGCTCGTCCTCGTAGCGGCGTGCATCGGCGGGCGCATCGTTGATCTCTACCAGGCGGCCCCTGATCATGGGAGCCGGCTCTTGAACAAGTATTTCTTCTTCGGCAAGCGCGGCGCTGACCGCGGCACGCTGGTTCGGCTGGATGTTGATAAGGAAGGTATTAGGCGCGTCCGGCGGCAAGGTGCCGCGCCATCCGTCCAGCAGGTCGATGCGGGTCAGGGTAAGCAGCAGCATCACCATCAATCCGACAGCCAGGGCGCATACCTGAGCAGTCGCCAGGCCGGGGCGCCTGACCATCCCCCGCAAGGCAAATCTTAACGAAGACGCATTGTGCAAGGTGCCGGCCAGGCCGCCCAGCGCCCGTATGGCGGCATAAGCAACCACATAGAAAACAAGAAGGCCCACCATGAATCCGCCGGACACGAAGGCGCTCATGCGCGCGTCGCCAGAAATCCACCACGCCAACAAATAGAAAGACAGCAGCCCCGCCCCATAGGCGACGGCGGTACGCGGCGCCCAATCGCCCTGCGTCTGGCGCAACACCCGCATCGGCGGAACACGATACAAGGAAGCCAGCGGCGGCAGCACGAAACCCGCGAGCATCAGCAGCGATGCCACATAGCCGTGCCACGCCGGTCTCCAGGAAGGCCGGGGCAGGTCGACGTCAAGCAGCGAGGCGACAAGCTGCGCCAGGCCCGCCTGGATCAAATAGGCCACAACCACTCCCAGCGACGCGGCGCACAGCGCAAGCAGCAGCAACTCGACACAGAACATGGCCGCCAATTGGCGCCGAGGCGCACCCATGCAGCGCATTACCGCCACCCCGTCACGGTGGCGGCGACTAAAGCGGCGTGCCGCCAGCGCCACGGCAACCGCCGCGATGACCACCGTCAGCAGGGCTACCAGGGTCAGAAATTGATACGCGCGATCCAGCGAGCGCTGTATCTCGGGCCGGGCTTCGCCCGGCTCGGTCAGCCTTTGCCCCGGCTTCAAGCGCGGCTCGAGCCAATTGCCAAATGCCCGCACCCCTGTCTCGGGCCCTGCGAACTTGGCCACATCACGCACGCGGCTGGCTGGCCCCAGCAGCCCCGTCGCAGGTAGCTCATCCAGACGCATCATGACTCGAGGCGCCACATTGATGAACTGCACACCCCTGTCCGGCTCATAAGAGATAACGCCGGCTATTCGCAGCGTTGACTCGCCAAGGGATATATCGTCACCCACGTCGATGCCCAGCAATCCGGTCAGTTGGGGGTCTATCCATACCGTTCCAGGCGACGGCCCACCCGCGGCGGCCACACCTTGAGCAGGGGCGTCGCCCCGCAGCATAAGCTCACCACGCAATGGATATGCGGTATCGACCGCTTTTAGCGATACCAGCCTCATGCCCCCTTCCGTGTTGGCCATGGAGGACAACACCCGGTATGAAGAGGCTTCAAGGCCTTGCGCTGCCGCCTGCTCCCACACCTCGCGGGCAATGGGCTCATCGGCAGCCAGGGCCAAGTCACCGCCCAGCATCTGGGCCGAGCTGCGATCCAGCGCCTTGGACACCCGATCTGAAAGAAAACCCACGCTGCTCACGGCGGCTGCGGCGATCAGCAGCGAAAGCGCCAGCAGCCCCAGTTCGCCCGACCGCCAGTCCCGCTTCAACGCTCGTAACCCGGGTACCAGATACCTGCTCCACAAGCGCATTGCGTCCTATCCTCGCAAACGGTCGATGGCCGCATCGATGCGGTCAACCGGCCATATTTCCAGGCCCTCTATGGCATGCTTGGGCGCATTGGCCTTGGGCACCAACGCAAGCCGGAACCCCAGCTTGGCTGCTTCCTTGAGGCGTTCCTGGCCGCGCGGAGCGGGCCTGATTTCGCCGGCCAGCCCCACTTCGCCAAATGCCACCAGACCTTCGGGCAACGGCTTGTTTCGCAGGGACGACATGATGGCCAGGAGTACGGGCAGGTCAGCCGCCGGCTCAGTGATCTTGACCCCGCCCACGGCGTTGACGAAAACGTCCTGGTCGAAAGTGGCCACGCCCGCATGCCGATGCAGGACCGCCAGCAACATGGCCAGCCGTGTGCTTTCCAAGCCCACCGAAAGCCGGCGCGGGTTGGGCACGTGGGCGCCGTCGACCAGCGCCTGGATCTCGACCAACAGCGGCCGCGTGCCTTCCTGCGTGGCCATGACACAAGAGCCGGCCACATTGCGGTCGTGCTGGGACAAAAACAGGGCGGACGGGTTGTTGACCCCGCGCAAGCCTCGGTCAGTCATGGCGAAGACGCCCAGCTCGTTGACGGCGCCAAAACGGTTCTTGATCGCCCTGATAAGACGAAAGGACGAATGCGTATCGCCCTCGAAGTACAGCACGGTGTCGACAATGTGCTCCAGCACACGCGGGCCCGCCAACGCTCCGTCTTTGGTGACGTGTCCGATGAGGACGATGGAAATGCCGGTCTGCTTGGCCAAGCGGGTGAGCTGAGCCGCGCACTCGCGCACCTGCGAAACCGAACCCGGCGCGGCACTGAGCTCCGACGAGTAAAGCGTCTGGATGGAATCGATTACCGCCACACGGGGCTTTTGCTCGGTAAGGGCGGTTACGATGGCATCGAGCCTGATCTCCGCCAACAGCTGGACCTCTTCAGTGCCCAGATCAAGACGCCGCGCGCGCAGGGCCACCTGTTCGGCCGATTCTTCACCGGTTACATACAGTACCGGCGTTACCCGCGACAAAGACACCAAGGCCTGCAATAGCAAAGTGGATTTGCCTATGCCGGGGTCGCCACCGATCAGGACCACGGCCCCTGTGACCAACCCGCCGCCCAATACCCGGTCGAACTCGGCCAGACCTGTGGGTTGGCGTGGTAATTCGCGCGCCTCTATCTCGGCCAGGTTGCGCACCGGGCTTGCCCCGGCCAACGGTGTAAAGCGGTGATTTTGCGCCGGCTCGGCAACGATCTCGGTCAGGGTGTTCCATTCACCGCAATGCGGACACTTGCCCTCCCATCTGAGGCAGGAGCCGCCGCATTCACTGCAAACGAAAGTGGTCTTCGCCTTGGCCATGCTAGCGGCGTCCCGCGAGGCTGCCGCCCCCATCAACGCCAAGCACCTGGCCGGTGATGAAGCCCGCTTCGGGCGACAGGAGGAAAGTAACAGCCGCTGCCACGTCGGCGGGCTGGCCCAGCCTGCCCATGGGAATCGATTCCAGGGCCGCCTTTTCAGAGTCGCTGCCGACCGGGCTGCCGGCCCTGAACAGTTCAGTCTCGACCGGCCCGGGCGACACCGCATTGACGGTAATTCCGTAAGGAGCGAGTTCAAGAGCCCAGGTACGGGTCGATGCAACGAGCGCGCCCTTGGCAGCGGCGTAGCTGGTGCGGTTGGGCGAACCATGCGTGGCGCGGCTGCAGATATTCACGATGCGCCCTTCGTGGCGCGCCTTCATGGAGGCGACGAATGCCTGGGTGACTTGCACAGCCACCCTCAGGTTCAGGTCGTAAACCTGATAGAGCGATGACAAATCGACTTCGCCCAAGGGCGCGGGCTTGACGACGCCCACATTGTTCACAATGCCGTCGACCGGATACTTTTCACGGATGACGCGCAGAATGTCCTCGGTTTCGCCGGCATTGGCCAAATCGCAGGAATACAAATAACCCGGAAAATCAATATCCTGTGTGTGACGGGCCAGGCCCACCACGTGGCAGCCCAGATCGGCCAGGCGCCTGCTGATGGCCCAGCCTATGCCCTTGGTTGCTCCGGTGACCAACACGCATTGATTCTTCATGTCTTCCTTCCGTAATGTGCGGCTAGCCCGCCTGTACCGGCACACGAGGCGCCAGCGCGCATAATAACTCGTAGCCGATGGTTCCGGCCGCATGGGCGACCTCATCCACTGACGGCCCCCCCCGGCCCCACAACACGACGGGCGAACCGACGCCCGCGTCCGGCAAGGTGCTCAGGTCGACAATGAGCATATCCATTGACACGCGACCAAGCAAACGAGTCGGTCGGCCATCGACCGTGATCGGCGTGCCGTTGGGCGCGTGGCGCGGATAGCCATCGGCATAGCCGCATGCCACAACGCCGACCCGCATGGCATGTGGCGCGACGAAAGCATGCCCATAGCCCACGCCTTGTCCGGGGCTGATCTCCTGGACGCCTATGATCTGCGAGCGCAGTGTCATGGCCGGCTCCAGACCCAGGTCTTGGGCCGACTGATGGGGAAACGGCGACGAGCCATACAGGCATATGCCCGGACGCACCCATTGCTCGAACTCGGACGGCGGCCACAGCCAGTAGCGGGGTGTGAGCGTGGCGGCCGAGTTGCACAGGCTGATCGGGCCCGGAAGACCGCGAGTGGTTTCCAGGAAAAGCTTGAATTGCGCTTCGGTTACTTCGGCGTCGTCGTCCGAACGCGCGAAATGGGTCATCTTGCCAACGACATCAAGTAAGCCGCGCTCCTTTTCGGCCAGGGCCTGGCGATAGGCGTCGGCGTAGCGTGCCGGCGCGAATCCGAGCCGACTCATGCCGGTGTTGAGCTTGACCAATACGTTCAGACGCGGGCCGGGTTGCGCGGCTTTCAGCATGTCGAGCTGTTCGTGACAATGCACCGTGGCCCATAAACTATAATCCCGGAACGCGCGGATATCGGCGGGTTCGAAAAAACCCTCCAGCATAAGGATGGGCTTGTTCCATCCCGCTTCGCGGCACCTGACGGCCTCGTCCAGATCAAGCATGGCAAGGCCCTGGGCACGCCCGAAGGCACGCACCGCATTGTCAATGCCATGGCCATAGGCATTAGCCTTGATAACCGCCCACATGTTGGGGACAACCCGGCGGTTTTGCTGACTGAAGCTGTTCAATTGTTGGGCGACTACCGCCAGATTGTGCTTTAAAGACGACAACGAAATCGAAGCCGAAATTGGACGTGGCATAAAACTCCCCTAATAGCGAAAGTCTAATCCATGTCGACATTCGATGTGCAACCGCGGGAGCACTATGAAAACTTCCCGGTTGCCTCCTTATTGCTGCCCCGGCGCCTGCGAGCGCCGGTCTCGCATATCTATCATTTCGCCCGCAGCGCCGACGACATCGCCGATGAGGGCGACGACGCTCCCGCACTGCGGCTTCATAAGCTGGCCGCCTACCGGGAGGCGTTGCTGTGCATGCATGAAGGTCAAGCCGGAATGGCCAAGAGCGACCCTCTGTACCATGTCTTCGCTCCCCTGGCGCAAACTGTGCATGCGCATGGCTTGCCGTTGCAACCCTTCCTCGACCTGCTATCGGCCTTCGAGCAGGACGTCACTATCCACCGCTATCCCGACGACGAGGCGCTACTGGACTACTGTACCCGCTCGGCCAATCCGGTCGGGCGTCTGATGTTGCATCTGTATGGCGCAACCCACCCCGAAAACCTGCGCCAGGCGGACGCTGTATGTACCGGGCTGCAACTGACCAATTTCTGGCAGGATGTTGCCATCGATTGGAACAAATCGCGCGTCTACCTGCCGCAAGACAAGCTTGTCCGTCACGGCGTGGATGAATCTCACATCGCCCAGGGCCGTTGCGACAGTTCCTGGCAATCGCTGATGCGGGAACAAGTGGGCCAGGCTCGCTGCCTGCTGCTTGAAGGCCTGCCGCTGGCGCGCAGGCTTCACGGCCGCATCGGCCTTGAACTGCGCATGGTGGCGCTGGGCGGCCTTCGTATCCTTGAGCGCATGGAACAATTACACTACGACGTGTTTCAACATCGGCCCACGCTGCGCAAGCGCGATTGGGTTGTGCTTTCATGGCGTACGCTTCGCGACGCCGCGCACCTTTATCATTATCCGGCTTCGACCACGCAATGAGTCCCGACGAATACTGCCAGAACAAGGCCGCGGCAAGCGGTTCAAGCTTCTATTACTCGTTTCTGTTCCTGCCGCCGGAGCAACGCAAGGCAATTACCGCCTTATACGCTTTTTGTCGTGAAGTCGATGACGTGGTTGACGAATGCAGCGACCCCTCGGTGGCCCGCAGCAAGCTGGCCTGGTGGCATGCCGAAGTGGACAAGATGTTCGCAGGCAAGCCCGAGCACCCTGTTACGCGGGCGCTGTTTCCCCACCTGGCCGAACGCCGCATCACCGCAGAGCGCATGCATGCGGTGATCGCTGGCATGGAAATGGACCTGGATCAATCCCGTTACCTGGATTGGCCAGGCTTGCGCACCTATTGCTGGCATGCGGCAGGTGTAGTGGGCGAGCTATCCGTGGGCATCTTCGGCTACACCGACGACAACACCCTTGAATATGCCGACAAACTGGGATTGGCGTTCCAACTGACCAACATCATTCGCGACGTTGGCGATGACGCCCGGCGCGGGCGCATCTACTTGCCCATCGACGAATTACAGAAATTCGACGTCAAGGCTTCGGAAATTCTCGCCAGCCAGCACTCCGAGCGGTTCGAAAATCTGATGCGTTTTCAGACCCAACGCGCGCGCCAATTTTATCGCGAGGCCATGCTGGCACTGCCGGAAGCAGATCGCCGCAAGCAGCGGCCCGGCCTGGCAATGGCCGCCATTTATCACGCTTTGCTCGACGAAATAGAGCGCGACGGCTGGCATGTATTGGAACAACGCGTTTCGCTGACGCCCATACGCAAATTCTGGCTGGCCTGGAAGACCTGGGTGGGCGGCGGACGCGGCCTGATCAAACGCCTGTCCCGATGAACGTCGCCGTCATTGGCGCCGGCTGGGCAGGCCTGAGCGCCGCCCTTGAACTGCATCATAACGGGCATGGCGTCACTGTGTTCGAAGCCGGCCACAGGCTGGGCGGCCGCGCTCGCGGCGTGCATTGGCCCAAACTGGACGCCACGCTGGACAACGGCCAGCACATCATGCTGGGCGCCTACACGGAAACTCTCGCGCTTATGCGCCGCTTGAAGCTGGATCCTGATGCCTTGCTGTACGGCATGCCCCTGGCCCTGCAATCGGCGGATCAGCGCTTTGCATTGCGAGTACCGGATATTGCCGGCCCCTTGGCCCTGCCCGTTGCATTGTTACGCGCCCAAGGCATAGGCTGGATGGAGAGGTTGCGGCTCGCCGCATTATTGAGCCGGCTGTCTTGGCGCGACTGGATCACCGACCTTGGCGCACGTTCAACTCAGCAGCAAAAACAGAAGAAGGCGGCCGCCGGCAAGCCAACTGTCGCCCAATGGCTTGCGCGTGGCCGACAATCGCCACGCCTGATCCAAAGCTTCTGGGAACCACTCTGCCTGGCAACGATGAACACACCCACCCACCGAGCCTGTGCGCAACTATTCGCCAATGTGCTGCGCGACAGCCTGGGCGCAGGCCCAAATGCTTGCCGGGTGCTTATCTCGCGCGTGGATCTATCCAGCTTGTGGCCGGAACAACTTCCCGCTGAAATCAGTATCAAGCGCGGGCATGCCGTTCGCCATCTGGAAGCGGATGGTTGCGGCGTGCTTATTGAGGGTCAAGCTTTCGACGCAGTGGTGATAGCCACCAACGTCCAACCCGCCCGTCGCCTGTTGGGCCAGTTACCCTGCACGCCCGGCTCGCAAGAGTATCTTGCCATGCTCAGCGCCTTCGAACCCCTGCCCATCGCCACACTGACGCTTGAACTTTCAGACCACTGGGATATGCCTCACGCGATGCTGATGCTTGCCGAGCATCCGAAGCGACGCCATTTCGGCCAGTGGCTGTTTCACTGCAATGTGTTTCTCGACGAGCCACTAGCCACAAGCCGCCTTAACGTGGTGATAAGCCACGCAGTCGATTTGCCAAATTGGTCGGTGGAGGAAATTGTGGATGGAGTGCTGGAACAGATTAATGAGCAAGCAACGCAGTTCGCCCCTGTGCCCGCAGTGCGCGCTTATGAGCTGATTAGCGAAAAACGCGCCACCTTCGCCGCGGTACCAGGCCTGAAACGCCCCTCGAACATCACTCCCTGGCCACAGGTATACGCGGCCGGCGACTGGACCGACACCGGCTATCCGGCCGTGCTGGAAGGCGCGGTACGCAGCGGCTTGGCGGCCGCACGTGCTGTAAACGCAGGCCACACCTGCGATCTGGGGGACGGCATTTGAACTGCATGAAGCTCAACGCACTGCGCTAACTGTCCACAACCCCAGCCCGGTGAACAGCAACGCCCCAAGCAAGCTCAGCCCCGAGTAAGCAATAGCCGACAGCACCTGGCCTCGCTCGATCAGGCCCACAGTTTCAGCCGAGTAGGTGGAAAATGTCGTCAACCCGCCCAGAAACCCGGTGGTCACCAGAAGCTTTAGCCATCCTGGCGTCTCGGGAAAAAGCAGGAAACACCCCAGTGCCAGACCGATGAGATAGGCGCCGACCAGGTTGGCGGCCAACGTGCCCCAGGGCAGCGTGGAAGCTGCCTGATTGAGCCAGATTCCCAACAGCCAGCGTGCGATTGCTCCAAAGGCCGCACCGACTCCCACTGCAAGAACGTTGCTCAGGATCGACACGGCACGCCCCCTAGATTACGCGTTGCACAATGCAGGCTTTGTTTTATATTTTGGCGTTCTGACGGATATAGTCTTTGACGTGCGCGGCTTTGCAATCCATGATCTGCACCCGCTGCGGCAGGCTGGAAAGATCTTGCAAGTGCTCGGGCACCGGAGCGACCTGTCCGGTCGCCTCGCGGATGGTTTCCGTAAACTTAACCGGCAGTGCGGTCTCAAGCACCAGCATGGGGATATCCGGGTCGGGATGCTCCGCGGCCACCTTGACCGCATCGGCCGTATGAGGGTCGATGAGTATTCCGGTGTCGTCGTACACCGAGCGTATGGTCTTCAGGCGGTCTTGATGCGTGCTGACGCCCGCCACGAAGCCGTAACGCGATTCGAACTGGGGCTTGAGTTCGCTTAGATCAAATCGGCCGTCACGCTCAAGCTGCTGCCAAAGCTGAGCCACCCTGCCCGCATCGCGCCCTACCAGATCGAATACAAAGCGCTCGAAGTTGGACGCCCGCGAGATGTCCATCGAAGGGCTGGAAGTGGCATGTGTTTGGGCCGCCGAGCGCGGTTGATAGATGCCCGTGCGGAAGAACTCTTCGAGCACGTTGTTTTCATTGGTGGCCAACACCAGCTTGGCGATGGGAAGTCCCATCTCGCGCGCCAGGTGTCCCGACAGAATATTGCCGAAGTTGCCGGTGGGCACAGAAAATGACACCTGCTGGCCGGGCCCCGAGGTGACGCGCAGCCAGCCCCAGAAGTAATAGACGATTTGCGCGGCGATTCGTGCCCAGTTGATCGAGTTGACCGCCCCCAATCGATAGGCCGACTTGAATTCGAGATCACTTGCCAGGGCTTTGACAATGTCCTGGCATTCGTCGAACACACCTTTTAGCGCAAGGTTGTGGATGTTGGAGTCTTGCAGAGAATACATCTGGGCGCGCTGGAAATCACTCATGCGCCCGTGCGGCGACAACATGAATACAGCCACCCCTTTCTTGCCCCGCAAGGCGTACTCGGCCGCCGAGCCGGTGTCGCCCGAGGTGGCGCCCAGGATGTTCAGGGTGGTACCGCGCTTGGCCAATACGTACTCAAATACCTGGCCCAGAAACTGCATGGCCATGTCTTTGAACGCCAGCGTGGGGCCTTGCGACAAACCCAGCAGGCTGACGTTGTCGCGCAGCGGCTTGAGCGGCACCACGTCGGGCGAATCAAACACACCCGGAGCATAGGCCGCCTGCACGAGCCGGCTCAGGTCTTCACGCGGGATATCATCGATGAACAGGCCCAAAACCTCGGTGGCCAGCCCGGCGTAATCAAGCGTGCGCCAGGCTTCAAGTTGCTCGGCAGTGACTTGTGGCAGGGTCTCTGGCAAGGCCAGCCCGCCGTCGGGGGCCAGGCCTTCGAGCAAAATGTCGGAAAACGGCAGCGGGTTCATCCCCCCGCGGGTCGAGCGGTATTTCATAGCAGGTGCTCCATGCGCAGACGGGTGATCTTGGATTTGACGAAAGGCAGGTACTGGATTTTTCGAAGTGCGTCTTCGACATTGCCTTCGCGCGCTTGATGCGACAGAAAGATGATATCGGCGTCGTTGTCGCCATGGGGTTCCTGAAACATCGAGCCGATTGAAATATCGGCGTCGGCCAGAATGCGCGCCAGATCGGCCAGCACACCGGGCCGGTCTTCGACACGCAAGCGCAGGTAATAGGAAGAGACCACGTCGTCCATCGAGAGCACAGGAATATCCACCACCGACACAGGCTGAAAGCCCAGGTGCGGAACCCGTTGCCCGGGCTTCACCTCGAGCGCTCGCGCAACGTCTATCAGATCGGCCACAACCGCCGAGGCAGTGGGCAGCCCGCCCGCCCCTGGGCCGTAATAAAGCGTGGGCCCGACGGCATCGCCGCTGACGAGCACGGCGTTCATCGCCCCTTCGACGTTGGCCAGCAAGCGCTCGGCCGGAATGAGGGTGGGATGCACGCGCAATTCGATGCCGCGCTCGCTGCGGCGGGTGATCGCCAGCAACTTGATTCTGTAGCCCAGGCGCTCGGCGTGGGCGATGTCCTCACGCGCAAGATGGGAGATGCCCTCGGTGTGCGTCTTGTTGAACTGCACCGGAATACCGAAGGCGATCGAGGCCAATAAAGTGAGCTTGTGGGCAGCGTCCACCCCTTCCACGTCGAAGGTGGGGTCGGCCTCGGCGTAGCCGAGCAACTGGGCTTCGGCCAACGCCTCGTGAAAAGACAAGCCGCGCGAACGCATTTCGGACAGCACGAAATTGCTCGTGCCGTTGATGATGCCCGCCAGCCACTGGATATTATTGGCCGCCAGGCCCTCGCGTATGGCCTTGATGACAGGAATGCCACCCGCTACGGCCGCCTCGTAGGCGATGGTTACGCCCTTGGCCTCGGCGGCTGCGAAGATCTCGTTTCCGTGGCGGGCCAACAGCGCCTTATTGGCGGTGACCACGTGCTTGCCATGCGCAATGGCTTCCATGATCCAGTCGCGCGCCACGGTTTCGCCGCCGATCATCTCGACCACAACGTCGATGTCGGGGTCACGCACGACGCGCATTCCGTCTTGCGTGATGTAGGCCGCATCGCCGATCAGGGCCTCTGCTTTCTGGATGTCGCGTACCGCAACGCCCGTAACCTCGATGCGCCGACCCGCGCGTCTCTGGATTTCACTGGCATTGTCCGCCAATACTTTCCAGGTGCCGCCGCCGACGACGCCCAGCCCCAACAAGCCAACTTTCACTGCTTTCATTTACTTAATCCGTCCTTTCGGAACATTTCCTTGATGCCTCGCACCGCCTGCCGGATGCGCTGCTCGTTTTCGATCAGGGCGAACCGAACGTAATCGTCGCCGTATTCGCCAAAGCCTACGCCGGGTGACACCGCAACTTTCGCTTCGGCCAACAGCTTTTTCGAGAATTCGAGCGAACCCAGCTCTTGGTAGAACTCGGGTATCTTTGCCCAAATGTACATGGACGCCTTCGGAATATCGACCATCCACCCCGCTTCATGCAAGCCCTTGGCCAGGACGTCGCGCCGGCTGCGATACAACTGGGCCACGCGCTGGACATCGTCTTGCGGGCCTTCCAGCGCCGCGATGGCCGCTACCTGTATGGGGGTGAACGTTCCGTAGTCATGATAGCTTTTGAGCCGGGCCAACGCGTTGACCAACTCACGGTTGCCCACCATGAAGCCGACGCGCCAGCCGGCCATGTTGTAGCTTTTGCTCATGGTGAAGAATTCGACCGCCACATCGCGGGCGCCTTCAACCTGCATGATGGACGGCGCCACGTAACCGTCGAAAGTGATGTCTGCGTAAGCCAGGTCGTGAACCACGAGAATGTTGTGTTCTTTTGCAAGCGATACCACGCGCTCGAAAAAAGACAGGTCGACGCACTGGGCCGTGGGGTTGCTGGGAAAGCCCAAAATCATCATTTTGGGCTTGGGTATGCTTTCGCGAACCGCCCGCTCGATTTCTTCAAAGAAGTCGACGCCCGGCACCATCGGCACCGAACGGATGCTGGCGCCGGCGATCACCGCCCCATAGATATGAATCGGGTAACTGGGATTGGGCACCAATACGGTGTCGCCGCGATCGAGCGTGGCAAGCATCAAGTGGGCCAGACCTTCTTTGGAGCCGATGGTAACGATAGCCTCAAGATCAGGGTCTATCGCAACGTTGTAGCGCCGCTGGTACCAGCCCGAAATTGCCCGTCGAAGACGAGGAATGCCCTTCGATACGGAATATCCGTGCGTATTGGGCCGACTGGCCACCTCGATGAGCTTATCCACAATGTGCTTGGGCGTTGGTCCGTCGGGGTTGCCCATCGACATGTCGATAATATCCTCTCCGCGGCGGCGCGCCGCCATCTTGAGCTCGCCCGTAATATTGAATACATAGGGAGGCAGGCGCTCGATGCGAGGAAAATTCGTCATGATGGGAATCCTTGGGGGCCAAAAGAGAAAGCCGCGAAACACAGGAATAGGCTGCGGCAACACTACGATGCGAAAGATAACCCGTTAGTTTAAACGATCACGATGGCGCCGTAAAAAAGACGGAGCCCAGCGCCCGCAAGTTGCGCCCAGCCTGCCCGTCAGGGGCGCAAACCCTGTTTTTGCCGTCGCCACATGCAAAACCATTTGCGCTATGATCAAGCTGCAGAAGGGAGCAAAACGAGTGCAATTACAGTCTGAGTCCAACCCCGCGCTAAACACCGTTACCGCCTACGGAGACGACTACATCGAGATCAATGCCATTACATATCGGCACGCCGTGTATTTCGGCCCCGAGGGCGACATCCACCACTGGCCGGCCAGCGCCCCGGAAGCCATCGGCCCGTCGCTCCTGCGGCAGGCTGCGGGCTTGACCGAAACTCGCGTCGACCCCATGGATTTTCTCGATGGCGCCGCACCCTCCCGCCCCGCCAATGCCCCCGAAGTACTACTGGTAGGCACCGGCAAGAAACAACACCTGCTGCCGGCACAAACCACCAGCGAGTTTCTTGCCATGGGCATAGGCGTGGAATCCATGAGCACCCAGGCGGCCGCTCGCACCTACAACATCTTGATGGCCGAAGGGCGGCGCGTGGTCGCCGCCCTGCTGCCTCTGGAGCCCACACAATGAGTCAGACCACAGTCGGCAAGCCAATTCCCGACTTCACCGCCGCCGGCACCCATGGCGACATCACCAAGGCCTCGCTAGCCGGCGCCTGGACCGTGCTGTATTTCTATCCCAAAGACCACACGCCCGGCTGCACCACCCAGGCGCAGGGCTTTCGCGATTTACACGCCGATTTTGAAAAAGCGGGCGCCCGCATCATCGGCGTCTCGCGCGACTCTCTCAAGACGCATGGCAATTTCACTGAAAAGCAAAACCTGCCCTTTCCCCTGGTCGCCGATACCGACGAAGCACTGTGCAATCTCTTCGGAGTCATGAAGATGAAAAACATGTACGGTAAACAGGTACGGGGAATCGAACGCAGTACCTTTTTAATTGATCCGCAAGGCGTGCTGGTTCGCGAATGGCGCGGCCTGCGCGTACCGGGACACGTCGAGGCGGTGCTCGAAGCCGTGCGCGAAGCCGCCGGCTGAACAGCCCGCAGCGCACCGCCCCGACGTCACGTTCACCACAAGGAGCCTACGCCTCATGCCGCTGCCCAAGTTGCCTACCCGTATGGGAACCATTTTGTCCCTGGCTGATGACGCCATCGAAGCCGATGCAGCGAGCGCCCCAGAACCAGCGCAGGCTCCCGTCGCACGCCAAGCCGCTGAAACCAAGGCAACACCTGTAGCCCCCTCTGCCAAGCAGCCGAACTTGGCCGTCGTCAAATCCAGGGCAGCCAAGAAAACACGCTTGCCGGTTGCCAAGCGCAAACTGTTCGTGCTGGACACCAATGTGCTCCTGCACGATTCGAATTCTTTGTTCAAGTTCGAAGAGCACGACATCTTCCTGCCCATGATCGTGCTCGAAGAGCTCGACCATCAAAAAAAGGGCATGTCCGAAGTGTCGCGCAACGCCCGGCAAGTCAGCCGCTTCCTCGACGGCCTTGTCGGCGCCGGCGACGATCTATCCAAGGGCATGGCGCTTGACGCGCTGGGCAATCAAGAGGCGCTGGGTTCGCTGCACTTCCAGACCAGCGCCCTGTCTTCCGAGCTGCCTATCGAGCTTCCGTTGGGCAAGGCCGACAACGTCATCCTGCACGTCGTGCATGCGCTGCAAGCCGCATACTCCAAGCGTCAGGTCATTCTGGTGTCCAAGGACATCAACATGAGGCTCAAGGCGCTGGCGCTGGGCCTGGATGCCGAAGACTATTACAACGACCACGTCCTTGACGATTCCGACCTGCTTTACGACGGCGTCATGCCGCTGCCCGAAAACTTCTGGACCAAACACGGCAAAGACGTCGAATCCTGGCAGCAAGGCGGCACCACCTATTACCGCGTCAAAGGCCCCATGTGCGCCGAATTCATTGTCAATGAATTCGTTTATTTCGAAGGCGATCTGCCGCTGTACGCCCAAGTCAAGGAAGTCAGCGGCAAAAGCGCCGTGCTGGCCACCTTGCGCGACTACAGCCACGGCAAGAACAATGTCTGGGGCATCACGGCACGTAACCGCGAACAGAATTTCGCGCTCAATTTATTGATGAACCCTGATTGCGATTTCGTCTCGCTGCTGGGCCAGGCCGGAACCGGCAAGACCCTGCTGGCTTTGGCGGCGGGCTTGACCCAAACACTTGAAGCAAAACGTTACTCAGAAATCATTATCACCCGGGCTACCGTTCCTGTCGGTGACGACATCGGCTTTCTGCCGGGCACCGAAGAAGAAAAAATGCTGCCCTGGATGGGCGCCCTCGAAGACAACCTTGAAGTGCTGCATCTGGGCGCGGGCAATGATTTGGCTTCAGGTGCAGGCCAAGAGTGGGCCAAAAACCCCACCATGGAGATCATCCGTTCCCGCATCAAGGTGAAGTCCCTTAGTTTCATGCGGGGCCGCACCTTCCTGAACAAGTTCCTCATCATCGACGAAGCCCAAAACCTTACACCCAAGCAAATGAAGACGTTGGTCACACGCGCCGGTCCGGGTACGAAGATCATTTGTCTGGGCAATATCGCGCAGATCGATACGCCTTATCTCACCGAGGGCAGCTCGGGCCTTACATATGTGGTCGACCGCTTCAAGGGCTGGCCGCACGCCGGCCACATCACGCTGCAACGAGGCGAACGCTCACGCCTTGCCGACTATGCCAGTGAAGCCCTATAGCCTCGCGTCGGCGCTCCAACTCGCGCCCGCCAGCCGGCGGGCCTTTTCATGAGCGCGGCCTCTTCCAGCCTTCGGCCCATAGGCATCACCCTGGGCGACGCCGCAGGCATTGGGCCAGAGATCATCCTGAAGCTCTTTGCACAGGGGCTGGGCGAACCCGCAATCGTGTACGGCGATGCCGGCGTGCTGCGTGAAACAGCCGGGGCGCTGCGGCTCCAAACACCGCCCATCGTCGCAATCGACAAGTTCGAAGATCTGCCTGCGACAGGCCCGGAAGCCAACACCCTTACAATCGTCAATCGTTGGTCGGCGCTACCCCCTGGCCTGGTACCTGGCCGGCTGAACGCCGCCGCCGGTCGGGGCGCCTATGAATACCTCAGCCAAGCCATAGACGACGCGCGCGCAGGCCGCTTGCGCGCCATCGTAACCGCCCCCCTTCACAAGGAAGCCATGCGCCTTGGCGGGGTGGATTTCCCGGGTCACACAGAAATTCTGGCTGAACGTACCGGCACTTCCCGCTATGCCATGATGCTGGCCAACCCCGAGCTACGCGTCATCCTGGTCACCATCCACCTGCCGCTGTCCAAAGTGTTCGAGCACATCACCGTGCGAAACGAGCTCGACACCATCAGGCTGGCCCACCAGGCGTGCCGCGACGCCGGCATAACCCAGCCCCGCATCGCCGTGGCCGGCCTGAACCCCCATGCAGGGGAAAGCGGTCGTTTCGGCGCCGAAGAGATCGACATCATCGGGCCTGCCATTGAACTGGCGCGCAAAGAGGGCCTGGACGCCAGCGGACCATGGCCCGGCGACACGATCTTCATGCGCGCGCGACGCGGTGAATTCGACATCGTCGTTGCCCAGTACCACGACCAGGGCCTGATTCCGGTGAAATACCTGGGCGTGGAGCAAGGAGTGAATGTCACTGTGGGGCTGCCTTTCGTGCGCACCAGCGTAGATCACGGCACAGCCTTCGACATTGCCGGCAAGGGCATTGCCGACCCGGCTTCGTTGCGCGCTGCGTATGACATGGCCCTGGCGATGAGTAGTCCAAGCACCGAACCCTAAGGCCGCATCCCGGCCAAAGCATCCTCGCACCGCTTCAGAAAAACCAACCTCATTCAGATCATGTTTCGCATCGACCCTTTCCTGATCAAGCTGCTGGTCGCTGTGCTGATCGCCAGCCTGCTGCCGGCCCGCGGCGTTACGGCGGAACTACTCGGCTGGCTTACCACCTTTGCCATCGCCCTGCTGTTCTTCATGCACGGGGCTCGACTGTCACGCGATGCCGTCGTATCGGGCATGAAGCATTGGCGGCTTCATGCCGTGATCTTCGCCATGACATTCGTGCTCTTCCCCGTGCTTGGCCTGATCGGCGCTCCCCTGACCCGTATTTACCTCACGCCCGAACTACAGTCGGGCCTGCTGTTTCTTTGCTGCCTCCCCGCCACGGTACAGTCAGCCATCGCCTTCACTTCAATGGCTCGCGGCAACGTCCCCGCAGCAGTATGCAGCGCGTCAGCCTCCAGCATGCTGGGCGTCTTCATCACTCCTGTGCTGGTGGGGCTGCTTTTACTCGATACAGGCTCAGGGTCGATGGGATTGCAATACGGCATCATCGGGAAGATTATGCTCCAGCTTCTGCTGCCCTTCGTGGCGGGTCATTTGTCGCGGCCCTTGATAGGCGCTTGGGTAGCGCGGCGCAACGCCATGCTGAAGCAGCTTGATCAAGGCGCCATCTTGCTGGTGGTGTATACGGCTTTTTCAGCAGCGGTGAACGACGGTCTTTGGGCGCGCACTTCGGCCGGCTCCATGGTTGCCGTGGTGTTGACCAGTGTCATTCTGCTGTCGCTGGTGATGTTGATCAGCCTTGGCCTGGCGCGCTTGATGGGGCTTAGCGTAGAGGATCGAATTGTGCTGTTGTTCTGCGGGTCGAAAAAAAGCCTCGCAACGGGTATCCCGATGGCGAACATTCTGTTCGCCTCGCACGTGGCAGGGTCAATTGTGCTGCCGTTGATGGTGTTTCATCAGATCCAGCTTATCGCCAGCGCGATCATCGCGGGCAGGTACGCGCGGCGGCCGCAACTTAAGGACACATGACGTGTGCCGGGCGCTTGAAATATCATTGTGTTGATCTTGTGTTCTGCCGAGAATGATGTCTTGCCTTGTTTAAACGTCAAGTTGAGTTCTTGAACGCTGCCGTACTTGCCCACCTGTAAGCCGGCGGAGGCCAGGGAGCCAAAAACGGGCGTTGGAGGGCGCTGCCGCAAACCGCCCGA
>NZ_JBIQLE010000026.1:0-50785 GCF_044464525.1 Pusillimonas sp. | reverse complement strand
CACCTATCTCGCATCTGATGGATGTGCTGGCTGATGCACAAGATATTCTCAAAGAGCTGGGCGTGCACTTTGAGAACAGCGCTTCCGAGGCCACCGCGGCGGCCACCCTGGCCGCCTCGGTCATGTATCCCGTGCGCGGCGCCGTTACCTGGAAGTCCACCGTCGGCACCAACGTTGCCTCAGACGCCCTGGCCAACCTGGCTTCCGGCGGCGTGAAGGGCGGCGCCCTGGTCATTGTCGGTGAAGACTATGGCGAAGGTTCGTCCATCATGCAGGAACGCACCCACGCTTTTGCAATGAAGTCGCAAATCTGGCTGCTCGACCCCAGGCCCAACCTCGAAAGCATGGTTGATGCGGTAGAGCACGGATTCCAGCTCTCTGAAGCCAGCAATACGCCGGTCATCCTGCAATTGCGAATTCGAAGCTGTCATGTGCACGGACGCTTCATCACGAAAGAAAACAAGCGTCCGCAATTCACTTTGGGCGAGGCGCTTGACAATCCCGAGCGCGACGTCAGCCGCATCGTGCTGCCGCCGGCGTCTTTCCTGCACGAACAGGAAAAGGTGAAAAACCGCTGGCCTGCCGCCATCAAATTCATCAAAGAGAACAAGCTTAACGAGTTCTCCGACGGCGACCTGAACGACGTCGGCCTTATCCTGCAGGGCGGCCTGTACAACGGCGTCATCCGCGCATTGCAGCTACTGGGCCTGGCCGACCACTTCGGCAACAGCCGCATCCCGCTATACATCATGAACGTCACCTACCCGGTGATCGACGACGAGGTAACCGAGTTCTGCCGCGATAAAAAAGCGGTGCTGATGATTGAAGAGGGCCAGCCCAACTATATTGAACAGAACATCGCCACCATACTGCGCCAGGCCGGCATCGACACCCCGCTGTCGGGCAAAGACATGCTGCCGGTTGCCGGCGAGTACACCACCGCCGTCCTGCGCGACGGCCTGCAAACCTTCGTCGAAAAGCATCATCCCGAAGCCTTGCCGGTTATCGACGTTGCCGAAGAGCCTGTTGAGGATTCCTCCGCCACCGCCACGGCCACTGCTACGGCAACCGCCACCATGCCTGAAGTCGAAGAGGACGGCGACCTGGCCCTGGAAGAGGACCAGGTTTCGGCAAAGAACGGTTCGGCCGCCAACGGCCAAACCAACGGCCATGCCGTCGCGCAAAACGGCGCGCCCGCCGTGGTGCCGCGCGTCCAACCCATGAAAATCGACCAGGTAGCGCGCCGGCAGACGGTGCAACCCATCAATTTCCAGAAGCAGGCGGTGGAACTTGCAGAAGTGGTGCCGCCAAGGCCGGCCGGTTTCTGTACCGGCTGCCCCGAGCGCCCGGTTTTCGCGGCATTGTCGCTGGCTCAGGAAAAACTCGGTGAACACCATATCGCTTGCGACATTGGCTGCCACCTGTTTTCGATCCTGCCACCGTTCAACCTTGGAGCCACCACCATGGGTTACGGGCTGGGCGCATCCAGCGCGGCGGCGTTCAACGTGCCGAACTCAAAGCGTTCCATCTCCATCATGGGCGATGGCGGCTTCTGGCATAACGGCCTGTCCTCGGGCATCGGCAACGCTGTCTTCAACAAGTACGACGGCGTCATCATCATTATCGACAACTTCTACGCCGCCGCCACGGGCGGGCAAGACGTTCTTTCGTCTCGCGCCGAAAACAAGAGCCGTTCCACCAACAACCCCATCGTGGATGCGGTCAAGGGCGTCGGGGTCAATTGGGTGCGGGTGCTAGAGCGCACATATAGTGTCTCGAAGGTGCAGGCCACCATCGAAGAAGCCCTGACCACCCCCGAGAAAGGCCCCAAGGTCATCATCGCGCAATCCGAATGCATGCTGAACAAGCAGCGGCGCGAAAAGCCGCTGTTCAGAACAGCGGTCAAAGAGGGCAAACGCGTAGTCAAGGAACGCTTCGGGGTCGACCCCGACGTCTGTACCGGCGACCACGCCTGTATACGTCTTTCAGGCTGCCCTTCACTTACCGTCAAAGATAGCGGCGACCCGCTCAGGGAAGATCCCATAGCTTATGTGGACAACACCTGCGTCGGCTGCGGCAACTGCGGAGAGGTCGCGCACGCGGCCGTATTGTGCCCCTCTTTTTACCGGGCCGATCTCATCCACAACCCGACCCAGTGGGATCAGTTCATGGCCAAGGTGCGCAAGCGCGTCATCGGACTGCTGCAATCCCGCCGCACAAAGCGACTGAATCAATATTCGTTCTAAGAGCCGAGCAATGACAAGCACACAACTTCACCCGGGCACGCCCATCAAGATCGCTATTCTGGCCATGGGCGGCCAGGGCGGCGGCGTCCTGGCCGACTGGTTCGTCGACATGGCCGAGCACGCCAAGTGGTGGGCGCAAACCACCTCGGTGCCGGGCGTGGCCCAACGCACGGGGGCCACCATCTACTATCTCGAGATGATTCCCGAGACCGATGTAAACGCAGCCGGCCGTCAGCCCGCATTGGCCCAGATGCCCACCCCGGGCGACGTTGACCTGGTTGTGGCAGCCGAGCTTATGGAGGGTGGACGCGCCATCCAGCGCGGTCTGGTTACCCCCGACCGCAGCACGCTTATCGCATCCGCGCACCGCAGCTATGCCGTGGGTGAAAAGTCGGCGCGGGGCAACGGCATTGCCGACCCAAACAAGGTCATCGAAGCCGGCGAAGCCGCTGCCAAGCGCTTCATTTGTCTCGACCTGCAAGCCCTGGCCGACCAGGCGGGCAGTGTCATCAGCGCCAGCCTGTTCGGCGCGGTGGCCGGCAGCGGCCGGCTGCCCTTCACTCGCGAAGACTACGAAGAAACCATTCGGCGCGGCGGCGTGGGCGTCGATGCAAGCCTGCGAGCGTTTGCCCTGGGCTTTGATGCCGCTTCCAACGCGCCGGCCACGCCAGCGCGCATCAACACCGAGCAAGCAATGCCGGCCGTGCCTGACACAGCCTCGAACCCCCGCATCCGCAAGATGCTCGACGATCTGCGCGGGAATTTCCCCCTCTCGGCCCAACCCATGCTTGTCACCGGCCTGCGCCGCGTCATCGATTTCCAGGACCCGGCCTATGGCGCCAAGTATCTGGATCGCATGCGCGCCTTGCGCAACCTTGACGAACAGCATGGCGGCGATGCCAAGAACTGGGCACTGACCAATGCAGCAGCACGTTATATGGCTGTGGCCATGGCCTACGACGACGTCATCCGCGTGGCCGACCTGAAAACCCGTGCCAGCCGCTACGATCGCGTGCGAGACGAAGTCGGCGCCAAGTCTGACCAACTGCTTTACACCACCGAATACATGCACCCCCGCGTCGAAGAACTATGCGGCACGATGCCCGCGCCGCTGGGAAGGTGGGTCGAGAATTCGAAACTTGCCAGCGGTTTTCTCGGCCGATTCTGTCGCAAGGGCAGGTTTTTGCAAAGCGGCACTCTGTCGGGCTTTCTCATGCTGTATAGCCTGGCCGGCATGCGCCGCTTCCGCCGCAGCACCCTGCGTCACCGCATTGAGGTTGCCAGTCTCGAAGCCTGGGTGCGTCTCATTGAAGAAACCGCCCCCGTCGATTATGACCTGGCGGTCGAGATCGTCAATTGCCGCCGTCTCGTCAAGGGATACAGCGACACGCACGAGCGCGGTGAAAGCAAATACCGCCGACTGATCACGGCGGCTGCGGGCATGCGTGGCCGCCCAGACGCCGCGCAACGCCTGCGCGATCTGCGCGAAGCCGCCCTGGCGGATGATAAAGGCGGCAAACTGGACACCATGCTGGCCGAAGACATGAAGCTGGCTGCATAACCCCGGCCTGCGCGCCCCCGAGGCCGCAGGCTTGTTCTTGATGAGGCGACTCATGAATTATCGCGACAACCCCGAAGCCGTACAGGCGCTGGTGCGCTCCTCTGAAGTTCACCGCGACCTGTTCATCGACGACGAGATTTTCGATCTCGAGATGGAGCACCTGTTCGCCAACACCTGGGTATACGTTGGCCATGCCAGCCAAGTTCCCAACCCCGGCGACTTCTTTACGACCACGGTGGGCGACCAGCCAGTGGTAATGGTCAGGCATAACGACAACACGGTGCGCGTGCTGCACAACCGTTGTCCGCACAAGGGCGTCATGGTGGTCAACGAGCCTTGCGGCAACACCGGCAGATTCTTTCGCTGCCCCTATCACGCCTGGTCTTTCAAGACCGACGGTGCGTTGCTTGCCCTGCCCCTGAAGCGCGGCTACGACCCCGACCACTTCAAACAGACAGAGGCCGCAGGCGGAATGGCCGAAGTGCAAAGCGTACACAACTATCGCGATTTCATTTTCTGTCGTCTTAACCCGGAAGGACAAAGCTTCGAAGATTTCTTCGGCGAATCGCTAAGCACCCTGGACAACATGATCGATCGCTCGCCCGAAGGCAAGCTCGAGGTTGCGGGCGGGGTGCTGCGCTACATGCACGACTGCAACTGGAAGATGCTGGTCGACAATCAAACCGATACTTGCCACCCCATGGTGGCGCACGAATCGTCAGCCGGAACGGCGGTGCGCGTATGGAACGAAGCCCCGGAAGGCACACCCAAGCCGATGGCGGTCGAGCAGTTCGCGCCTTTCATCTCGTCTTATGAGTTCTTCGAAGGCATGGGCATCCGCGTCTGGGAAAACGGCCATGGCCACACCGGGGTCAGCGACTCGATCCATGCGGCTTACTCTGATGTACCCGGCTACGAAGACAGCATGATCAAGGCCTACGGCGAAGAACGAGCCAAACAGATACTTGGCGACGTGCGGCACAACACCACCTATTTTCCCAACATCATGGTCAAGGGCCCCATCCAGACCCTGCGCATCTTCAAGCCGCTGGCCGCCAACAAGACCCTGGTCGAATCCTGGACCTTCCGCCTGGTGGGCGCGCCCGATAAACTGCTTGAGCGTACGCTGATGTACAACCGCCTTATCAATGCGCCCACCTCCATGGTGGGCCACGACGACCACGAGGTATACGAGCGCGCCCAACACGGCTTGCACTCGCGCGGTCGCGAGTGGGTCAATGTGGCACGCCTTTATGATCCCACTGAAATCGACCGCAAGAACGAGGTTACCAACGGCACCAACGAGTGGCAGATGCGAAACCAGTATCGCGCCTGGGCCCGCTACATGACCGCCGACATGAAACAAAAGGAGACGGCATGAGCGCCATCACCGATCAGCAGCTTATCGATTTCGTCTATGCCGAGGCGCGCATGCTTGACGAGCAGCGCTTCGAAGATTGGCTCGAACTGTTCACCGAAGACGGCCATTACTGGATGCCGCTGGCGCATGACCAGACCGACCCGCGCCTGCACAGCTCTTTGCTGTACGAAGACAAATTACTGTTGCGGGTGCGCGTAGAACGTTTGGCAGGCCAGCGCACATTCTCGCAACAGCCCCGCAGCCGCAGCCATCACCTGCTGGCACGGCCCGAGATTGAAACCTCACACGAATGGCACGCCCCCGATAAAGGGCAGTACGTTGTGCGGGTGGCCTTCCATTATGTCGAGAGCCGGCTTGACCAACAGGTGCTGTTCGCCGGGTGGGCCACTTTCGAATTGCTGGCTGCTGAAAACAGCCTTCGCATCAAGCAAAAGCGCGTCGATCTGGTCAACTGCGACGCTGCCATGCGCAGCATTCAACTTCTCATGTAACCAGGGGCCGAATCTTGTCATCGACCGTATACCAGGCATTTGTTGAAACCACAAAAAAATGGCCGGACAACCCCTTTGTACAAGTCCTTCCTGAAACCGCCAAAATCTATGGCATCGCATCAGGAGAGCTCAGCTACCAGGGTGCGCTGTCCGCCATTGACTCCCTCAAGGCCGCCTACGAAAATGCCGGCTACGGCCACGGGCATCGGGTCGGCCTGTTGCTGGATAACCGCCCATCGTTTTTCTTGCATTGGTTTGCGCTCAATGCCCTGGGCGTGTCGGTGGTGCCGATCAACGCCGACTTGCGCGCGGCCGAGCTTGAATACCTGATCGGCCATTCCGAGATAGTGCTGGCGGTGGCTTTAAGCACCCATCACGATGCGTTGCGCGCAGCCGCGCAAGCCGCCGACCGGCCGCTTGCAATAATCGCCCACGGCAGCACCCCGCCCGCGCCTTCCTTTGCACCGCCTCATGCCGGCCGGCAGCCCGACAGCCACACCGAATGCGGCTTGCTGTATACCTCTGGCACAACGGGCCGCCCCAAGGGCTGCATATTGCCCAATGAGTATTACCTGCATTGCGGCAACTGGTATGCAAACGTCGGCGGCCTGGCAACCCTGCGGCCGGGCAAAGAGCGCATGCTCACCCCTTTGCCCCTGGTGCACATGAATGCCATGGCCTGCTCGACCATGGCCATGGTGGTTACCGGCGGCTGCCTCATTCCCCTAGATCGCTTCCATCCGCGTAGCTGGTGGGACAACGTGCGTGAATCCGGCGCCACCGTGGTGCACTATCTGGGCGTCATGCCGGCCATTCTCATGAAGGCCGACCCCAGCCCCGAAGACACCCGCCACCAGGTAAGGTTCGGCTTCGGCGCCGGCATCGATCGCAGCCTGCATGCGCCCTTCGAAGAGCGCTTCGGCTTTCCGTTGCTGGAAGCCTGGGCCATGACTGAAACCGGCTCCGGCGCGGTCGTCATCGCCAATCACGAGCCGCGCTTCATCGGCAGCAGCTGTTTCGGCAAGGAACAGGATGAGGTCGAGGTTCTCCTCGTAGACGATGCCGGCCGGCCTGTGGGCCCCGACCAAGACGGCGAACTGCTGGTTCGCCATGCCGGAGACAATCCCCGCTTTGGCTTCTTTGCCGGCTACCTGAAAGACCCGCAGGCCACCGACGAAGCATGGAAAAACGGCTGGTTCCATACGGGCGATATCGTCCGCCGAAACCAGCAAGGCTATCTGCATTTCGTAGATCGTAAAAAAAACGTGATCAGGCGCAGCGGCGAGAACATCGCAGCGGTCGAGGTGGAAAGCATCCTGTTGCAGCACCCGGCCATCAAGGCGGCTGCGGTGGCTGCCGTGCCCGACCCAATACGCGGAGACGAGGTGCTGGCCTGCCTGGTTTGCGAACCCAAGCCCGCCGATGCCGACATGCCTCGTCTCGCACAAGAAATCGTCTCCTGGAGCCTGACTCAGCTTTCTTACTATAAGGTCCCGGGCTACGTGGCTTTCGTCGATGCCCTGCCGTTAACGCCCACCAACAAGATTCAGCGAGGCGAGCTGAAAAACCTCGCCCCCACGCTGCCGGGCACAACACATTGCATTGATACCCGCGACATGAAAAAACGGCAGGAAACACCATGAGCGCAGGCCGGATGGGCTATGACGGCGTGGTGGCCACCGTACCAATCACGGTTCCCTACGCACGGTATTCCATCGACAGTGCTCATTGGTGGCTGGGGCGAGCGCTGGGCGAACTGATAAAAAGCGCCGGCGTCGCCAAGAACCAAGTCGACGGCATGTGTGTGTCGAGTTTTACGCTGGCGCCTGACACGGCTGTGGGCCTGACACAGCATCTGGGAATGTCTCCAAGGTGGCTCGACCACATTCCCATGGGCGGGGCCAGCGGCGTCATTGGCCTGCGCCGCGCCGCGCGCGCGGTGCAAAGCGGTGATGCAAGCATCGTGGCCTGCATTGCCGGCGACACCAACCACGTCGATTCCTTTCGGACTACAGTCAGCCAGTTTTCACGCTTTGCGCAAGACGCCGTCTATCCCTACGGTGCGGGCGGGCCCAACGCCAGCTTCGCCTTGCTGACGCGCAACTACATGCGCGAAAGCGGCGCCACGCGCGAAGACTTCGGCAAGCTGTGCGTGGCGCAGCGCAGCAACGCCCTGCACAATGCCAACGCGCTTATGAAAAGGCCGCTGACACTCGAGCAGTATCTCGATTCACGGGTCATCGCCGACCCCATCCATCTTTTCGATTGCGTCATGCCCTGCGCCGGGGCCGACGGTTTTTTGGTCATGAGCGAAGAGCGGGCCCGCGCGCTCGATCTTCCTTTCGTACGAATACTGTCCACTATCGAACGCCATAACGCCTGGACGGAAGACCCCATACAAATGCGCGGCGGATGGACCATGGACCGCGAAGAATTCTATTCGCTGGCCGGTATCGGCCCCGAAGACGTCGACCTGATGCAGGCTTACGACGACTACCCCGTCATCAACATGATGCAGATCGAAGACCTTGGTTTCTGCGAAAAAGGCCAGGGGCCGGAGTTCGTGCGCAAGCACAGCTTCACCTTCGATGGCAGCTTTCCGTTCAATACCAACGGCGGCCAGCTTTCGGTGGGCCAGGCCGGAGCGGCCGGAGGCTACCTGGGCATGGTCGAGACCCTGCAGCAACTCACCGGCTGTGCCGGTTCGCGCCAGGTTGCCGATGCACGCATCGGCCTGGTCAGCGGCTTCGGCATGATCAACTACGACCGTGGCCTGTGTACGGCTGCGGCCTTGCTCGCCCGGAGCGACACATGACAGAACCGCTACCACGGCCTTCCAAGAAAGACCCTATGGCGCGCACGCGGCAACCGACGGTACCGCCGGCCAGCCGTAGCCGCCGCGCAAAAGGCCTGGCCGCCGCTGCCGCGGAAGGCCGTTTCGATCTGCAGGTATGCCAGGCGTGCTCGGCCGTGCAGTATCCCCCACGAGAGGTATGCCACAACTGCCTTTCCGAGCAACTTCGCTGGCAGCCCGTGAACCCGTCCGGACGATTGCTTGCCGCCACCACGCTTCATCACAGTACAGATCTGTATTTCCGGGAACGGCTGCCCTGGCGGGTAGGCACTGTACAGCTCGACTCCGGCCCAAGCGTGGTCGCCCATGTGCATGGCGATTGCGTTGAAGGCGAACCTGTCAAACTCAGTCTCAAGCTCGATCGCAGCGGCCAAGCCGTCATGATCGCGCTTCCCGTAAAGGCCACGCCCCACATGGAAGACGACAAAACCTTGCGCGAAAGCTCCTGCGACCCCAAGTTCCGGCGCGCCCTGGTCACCGACGGCAAATCGGATATCGGCATGGCCGTAACCCAGGCCCTGCTCGACGCCGGCGCAACCATGGTGTTCGTTGGCGATCCGGCCACGTGGCGCAAGTCGGCCCGTTTCGAGGCCTTGTGCGCCGACCCCCGCGTCCAGGCGCAGGCGCTCGACGTCACCGACACCGACTCGGTCGAACGCGTATCCAGATCCATCGGCGGCAAGGTGGAAATACTGGTCAACACGGCGGGCCACCAGCGCGAGGGCGGCCTGCTGTACAACCGCGACCTGACCAGGCTGCAAGATTCGCTGAACGTGAATTGCGTCGGCCTGATGCGGCTGGCCCAGCACTTCGGGCCGGGTATGGCGGGGCGCGCAGCCGACGGCGTCAACAGCGCCGTGGCATGGGTCAACATCCTGTCCATCTATGCACACGCAAGTCTGCCCTCGCACGGCATCTGGTCGGCCTCGCAGGCGGCGGCGCTGTCCATGGGCCAGTGCCTGCGCAACGAGTTCCGCCCATCGGGCATCCGGGTGGTCAACGTCTTCAGCGGGCCGATCGACTACGAATGGGAGCAGCTTACGCCGCCCCCGCGCGTGGCGCCCACCGCGCTGGCCCGGGCCATCGTCAAAGCGCTTAAGGACGGCGTGGAGGACAGCTACGTGGGCGACGTGGCGCAAGAGTTCCGCGCCCGCCTGCTTGACAACCCCAAGGTACTCGAGATTGAGCTGGGCGGCTGATGCCACCCTATCACCTGAACCACAAGGAATCACCATGACGACCTCCATATTGGGCCAGTTCATGTCCGAGTTGCTGGCGGGAAAGATACGCATCGTCGACCTGACCGAAACCCTGACGCCAGAGTTCCCCACCATCGTCCTGCCGCCCGAGTTCGGCCAGGCCTGGCCATTCCGCATCGAGGAAATCTCGCGCTACGACGAGCGCGGCCCCGCCTGGTACTGGAATAACTTCTCGTGTTCCGAGCACACGGGCACGCACTTTGACGCGCCGGTGCATTGGGTCAGTGGCAAAGACCAGCCCAACAACACCGTGGACACGATTCCCATCGAGGCCTTCATCGCCGAGGCCTGCGTCATCGATTGCTCTAGGGAATCACGCGACAATCCCGACTTTCTGCTTACCATCGATTTCGTCGAGCAATGGGAGGCCGTCCACGGCCGCATTCCGCCCCGGTCATGGGTATTCATGCGCACCGACTGGTCCAAGCGCGACAAGCCTGGCGATTACCTGAACATGGACGACGAAGGCGCGCATTCTCCGGGCCCCGACGGCGACGTGGTGCCCTGGATGATCAAAGAACGCGATGTGCACGGCTTCGGCACCGAGTCGGTGGGCACGGACGCAGGCCAGGCACAGCATCTTGACCCGCCCTATCCATGCCACTACTACATGCACGGAAACAACCGCTACGGCTTGCAGTGCATGGCCAACCTGGATCAGCTGCCGCCCAAGGGCGCGGTGATATTTTCAGCCCCGCTGAAAATCCGCAGCGGCTCGGGCAGCCCCTTGCGCGTACTGGCCCTGACGCCTACCGCGGCGTACACCCCTAACTCCGGAGACACGCCTTGACCACTTCCAATATTGCCATCGTCACCGGCGGCAGCGCCGGCATCGGCGCCGAGATCGCGCGCCAGATGCTGGACGCCGGTTATGAAGTCGTTTCCATGGCCCGCCGAGCGGCGGAGTTCACGCATGAGCGCCTGCACAACGTGCAGGTTGATCTGCTTGACGCCAAGGCTACGCAACAAGCGGCGGACGAAGTGGCCCAGCGCTTCGCGGTAACGCACTTCGTACACAACGCCGGCGTGATCTGGCCCAACCTGCTGCCCGACGTAAAGCTCGACGAGCTTCAAGGCCTGACCCAAATTCACCTTGGGTCAGCCATACAGATCGCCCAGGCCTGCCTGCCGCGCATGCGACAAGAAAACTTCGGCCGCATCGTGTTGATGTCTTCGCGCGGAGCGCTGGGGCTGCCCACGCGCACCGCCTACTCGGCCACCAAGGCGGGCATGGTCGGCATGGCGCGTACATGGTCGCTCGAGCTGGCGGCTTCAGGCATTACCGTCAACGTCGTGGCGCCCGGGCCCATTCAAACCGACATGTTCTACGATGTGGTGCCCGCGGGCAGCGAACGCGAGACCAATATCGCCAAGGGCATACCGGTGCAGCGCCTGGGCAGGTCGGACGATGTCGCCCGTGCGGTCATGTTCTTCTGCGATCCTGCCAACAGCTTCGTAACGGGCCAGACGCTTTACGTGTGCGGCGGGGCCAGCGTCAGCTCGGTCACCATCTAGGCCAGCGGTCTTTCAAAACCCCGTGCCAGCGAAGCCCCCGCAACCCACGCGAGCCGAAATCGGCAACGTCCTGATTCTGGCCAGCAGCCAGAGCCTGTTCACCATCACAACCATCACGGTCATGACGCTGGGCAGCGTCATCGGCCTTCGCCTTAGCAACACGCCCGAACTGGCCACCCTGCCCATCGCCTTGATGATGCTGTCAACGGTGTTGACGACCTTGCCGGCCTCGCTGCTGATGAAGCGCATTGGCCGGCGCGCCGGTTTCATTCTTGGTGCTTCGATAGGAGGGGTGCTTGGCAGCGCCCTGATACTGGCCGGCGTGGGGAGCGATTCATTTGCGGTGTTTTGCGTCGGCATGTTTCTGATAGGCATCTACCAAAGCTTTGCGATGTACTACCGTTTCGCCGCCGCCGACGTCACGCGGGCGGAGTTTCGCAGCCGCGCCATCTCGTTTGTGATGACCGGAGGCGTGGTGGCCGCCGTGCTGGGGCCCATCAATGCACGCTCGTCCCTTGGGCTGATACCCTCAGTGCCATTGGGCGAACCATTTCTAGTGACTCTGCTTGTGTCCGTGCTGGCCTCCACCTTGCTGCTAAGGCTAAAGGTTCCCGCCCGCGATGCGCAAGGCCCGGACCCACACAAGACGCGTCCACTGTTCACCATAGCCCGCCATCCCGGCTTCATTCCAGCCGTTCTTGCCAGCATGGTCAGCTTTTCGCTGATGGTGCTGTACATGACGGTGACGCCCCTGGGCATGCAGCAACAAGGCTTCGGCCTGAACGACATCACGCTGGTCGTTCAAAGCCAGGTGCTGTCGATGTTCGTTCCCGCATTCTTTACCGGGGTGCTGATCAACCGGATCGGGCTGATGCCCATTCTTTGGACGGGCGTGGCGTTTTTGGCCTTGTCCATGCTCCTGGGCTCGATCAGCTCGACCCTGCCTGTATATGCGGCCTCTCGCATCGCCTTTGGCGTGGGTTGGAATTTTCTGTTCGTCGGCAGCGCGGTGCTGCTGTCGACCGCGCATCAGCCGGCCGAGCGTGGCAAAGCTCAGGGGGTCAACGATTTGGCCATGTTCACATTGGCCACCCTGGGCTCGATCGCCGCCGCACCGCTACTGCAAGAACTAGGCTGGAAGACCTTGCATATGATTTTATTGCTGCCCCTGGGCCTGGCGGCCGCCTCGCTGTTGCGGCTGCGCAGCGCCCGGGGCTAGACCCATTTACTTCAAGCGTTCCGCATGAAAATCGATGTGGTCTTTCATGAAGGTGGAGATGAAGTAATAACCATGGTCGTAGCCTTCGTGGCGACGCAATGTAAGCGGCTGGCCCGCCTGCTTGCAAGCCACCTCGAACGCTTCGGGATACAGTTGCTCGGCCAGGAAGTTGTCCGCCAGACCCTGGTCGACCAGAATGCCGTCCGGGAACGGCGTCTGCGATTTTTCCATCAGCAAAGAAGCATCGTACTGCGCCCATTGGCTTTTATCGTCGCCCAGATAGCCCCCGAAAGCCTTGTGGCCCCATGGGCATTTCGTGGGCGAAGCGATGGGCGCAAACGCCGAGACAGAGCGGAATTTTTCGCGGTGGCGCTGCGCCAGCACCAGGGCGCCGTGGCCGCCCATCGAGTGGCCGAAAATACCCGCACGGGCCGCGTCGCCCGGCAACTCGGTGGTGACTATGCGGAACAACTCGTCAGTAACATAGCTTTCCATGCGGTAACGCGTGCTCCACGGCTCTTGCGTCGCGTCGAGATAAAACCCGGCTCCCGTGCCGAAATCCCACCCATCGTCCTCGCCCGGCACATTAGCGCCGCGCGGACTGGTGTCGGGCGCGACGAGCATAATGCCGTGGCGCGCCGCCCATTGCTGGGCGGCGCCTTTGATCATAAAAGTTTCTTCCGTGCAGGTGAGCCCCGCCAGGTAGAACAACACAGGGGCTTTTTTAGCCGGGTCCGCCGCGGATGCGGGCGGTATATAAACCGAAAAGCGCATCGGCAGCCCGATGGCGCTGGAATCATGTTTGTAAAAGCGCTGCACGCCCTCGAAACAGCGATGCTCGCTAAGCAATTCCAATGCAATGGTCATCAAAACCCTCCTAAAATGCAATTGTCGGAACACACATTTATGTAGTAGACACTACACAAACGCACGGCTCCTGATCCAAACGCTATTATGCAATATAGCCGTTTCACAACGAGCTTAACCAACAACACTTACGCCCAATGGCCCGACTTGCGCGCCTTTACGCACCCAATACACCGCAATTGATCCAAGTGCGCTTCAATCGCAGCTTGGGGTCACCGCTAGAGCCGGCGCCGTCGGGAAAGCTCAATTTACTGGCTGACTGGCTGCGCGATGCCGCAAGCGAAGAAAAAGTACCGGTGCATGGCTGGGTCTTGCTCAATGACCGGCTCGTCCTGCTTTGTACTCCGCCCGCCAAAACCGGCACGGCCCGACTGGTACAGGCAGTCGGGCGGCGCTATGCCACACGCATTCAAAGGGGCCGCGCCTTCGCCGAGCGATATCGCAGCGCGCTGCTGCAACCCGACGCCTGGGTGCTCAAGGGCCTGATCTGGTTGGAACACCTGCCCGTCCAACTTGAATACGTCGATGAGCCGAGCCGTTGGCCTTGGTCGTCTGCGGCGCAACACACCGGCCAAGGACAGGCAGCCTTGCGATGGACAACCGAACATCCTGACTACTGGCGCTTGGGCAACACGCCCTTTGAACGGCAGGCTCGCTATCGCCGCCTGCTTGAACAGGGGCCCAGCGCAGCCCAAGCACAAGAGCTCGAAAGAGCGCTCTTTGGACAATGGGCCCTGGGCGATGAAGAGTTCCTGGCCCGAATTAACCATATGTCGAGCCGTCGGCTTGCACCCGCCAAGCGCGGCCGCCCTGCAAAATCGGCAAGACCAATCAAACTTGACGCACCACAACAAGAACCGTCGGATTGATCGCCGCGCAACGCCAACGACCATTTTGGCACAACCGGTTAAGCGTTTTCTTCTACGTGCGCATGGCGATTTCGCAACAATGGTGAAGGCATGCGCGATAGAAAATAAAAATAAATTTCCTTGCTTTTCAGGATAACAAATTTGTGCACTGCAACGAAGACGGCAAAAAACACGTTTTATTTCAAAAAAATTGGTACGTCCCCATTTACCTTCGAAAGTTCCTATACATGTAATTAATAGGGACGCACCCCATTAAAAAACGCTTGTCAGCAGGCTCTGCCACCGCTATTGTTTTTTCTCTACACCAGTTCATCTTGCACGCGCCCAATGTAGCGGAGCCACTCATGAAGCATTCATCGCAACCAGCGCCCGTCGTTACCGACGCGCAGCGCAACGGCCGGCCGTCCCCCCAGGGTTTGTACGACCCCAGAAACGAACACGATTCCTGTGGCGTGGGCTTCGTCGCCCACATCAAGGGCCACAAAAGCCACTCCATCATCCAGCAGGGGCTCAAAATCCTTGAAAACCTCGACCATCGCGGCGCAGTCGGCGCGGACGAGCTCATGGGCGACGGGGCCGGTATTCTGCTCCAGATTCCAGACGCGCTGTATCGCGACGACATGGCCGCTCAAGGCATAGAGCTTCCTCCTCCCGATGAGTACGGGGTGGCCATGGTGTTCTTGCCCAAGGAAACCGCTTCTCGTCTGGCCTGTGAGCAAGAGCTTGAACGCGCTGTACGCGATGAGGGCCAGGTCGTGCTTGGGTGGCGTGACGTTCCCGTCGACTCTGACATGCCCATGTCGCCGACGGTCAGGGCCGTCGAGCCGGTGATCCGGCAGTTGTTCATCGGCCGGGGCCCCGACATCATGGTCCCCGACGCACTTGAACGCAAACTGTACGTTATACGCAAAACCGCCAGCCATGCCATCCATCGCATGAACCTGGTACATGGCCAGGAGTATTTTGTTCCTTCGATTTCCGTGCGCACTGTAGTGTACAAAGGCCTGTTGCTGGCCGGCCAGGTGGGCCAGTACTACCTCGATCTGGCCGACACGCGCGCCGTCTCGGCGCTGTCGCTGGTGCACCAGCGCTTCTCGACCAACACCTTTCCGGCATGGCCGCTGGCCCACCCCTACCGGCTTATTGCCCACAATGGCGAGATCAACACCGTCAAGGGGAATTTCAACTGGCTGCGCGCCCGCGAAGGCATGATGCAATCGGCCGTGCTGGGCGAAGACCTGGCCAAGCTCTATCCCATTGTGTATGAGGGGCAATCCGATACCGCCACCTTCGACAATTGCCTGGAGCTGCTGGTGATGTCGGGCTATTCGCTTGCCCACGCGATGATGATGATGATTCCCGAGGCCTGGGAGCAACACGCGCAAATGGACGAAAGCCGCCGCGCGTTCTACGAATATCACGCCGCCATGATGGAGCCATGGGACGGCCCGGCCGCCATGGCCTTTACCGACGGGCGCCAGATCGGCGCGCTGCTCGACCGCAATGGCCTGCGACCGGCGCGCTATTTGGTGACCGACGACGATCTGGTCGTACTGGCGTCCGAAGCGGGTACGCTGCCCATTCCCGAACACCGTATCGTGAAAAAATGGCGCCTGCAGCCGGGCAGGATGTTCCTGATCGACCTGCAGCAAGGCCGCATCATCGACGACGACGAAATCAAAACCCAGCTTGCCAGCGCCCGGCCCTACCAGCAATGGATAGAACGGCTGCGCATCAAGCTCGAATCCTTGCCTGCTCCGCACCCCGCAGCCGCCACGGCGCCCACCGCTTCGCTACTGGATCGGCAGCAAGCTTTCGGCTGGACGCAGGAAGACTTCAAATACGTATTGCAACCCATGGCCGGCAACGGCGAAGAGGCCACCGGCTCGATGGGGAACGATACGCCGCTTGCCGTGCTGTCCAACCGCTCCAAGCCTTTCTATAATTATTTCCGGCAGTTGTTCGCCCAGGTCACCAACCCGCCCATCGACCCGATCCGCGAACAGCTGGTCATGTCGCTGGTGTCGTTCATCGGCCCCAAGCCCAACCTGCTGGACATCAACAACGTCAACCCGCCACTGCGGCTTGAGGTCAGCCAACCCGTGCTGGATTTCGCGGCCATGGCGCAAATCCGCAATATCGAGCAGATCACCGGAAACAAATTCCGCAGCATGGAGCTGGACATCACCTATCCGGTCGCCTGGGGTGCGCACGGCATAGAGGCCTGCCTGGCCGCCTTGTGCTCGAACGCCGCCGACGCGGTGCTTAGCGGCTACAACATACTGATCATCACCGACCACAAGACGGATGCCGAGCGCATGGCCATACCGGCCTTGCTGGCCACTTCCGCGATTCACCTGCACCTGATCCGCGAAGGGCTTCGCACCCGAACCGGCCTGGTGGTGGAAACCGGCTCGGCGCGCGAGGTTCACCATTTTGCCTTGCTCGGCGGCTACGGCGCCGAAGCCGTACACCCTTATCTGGCGTTCGAATCACTGGGAGTGATGCCGGACGCCGACAAGGCGATCCAGAACTACATCAAAGCCATAGGCAAGGGGCTTAACAAGGTCATGTCCAAAATGGGCATCTCGACCTATATGTCTTATACCGGCGCTCAAATTTTCGAAGCCGTGGGGCTGAACTCGGCCCTGGTCGAAAAATACTTTACCGGCACGCCCAGCAATATCGAAGGCATCGGCATATTTGAAATCGCCGAAGAAACATTGCGGGTTCACAATGCGGCGTTCAGCGACGACCCGGTGCTTGAAAATACGCTGGAGGCCGGTGGTGACTATGCCTTCCGCGTACGGGGTGAAGAACATATGTGGAACCCCGACTCCATCGCCAAGCTGCAGCACTCCACCCGCTCGAACAATTACTCCACCTACAAGGAATACGCTCAGCTCATCAACGATCAATCGCGTCGCCACATGACGCTGCGCGGCCTATTCGAGTTTCGCGCCGACCCCGCGCATGCCATCCCTCTTGGCGAAGTGGAACCGGCCAAAGAAATCGTTCGCCGTTTCGCAACCGGGGCCATGTCGCTGGGCTCGATCTCCACCGAGGCGCACAGCGTATTGGCGGTGGCCATGAACCGCATCGGCGGCAAATCGAACACGGGCGAAGGGGGCGAAGACGAATTGCGCTACCGGCCCGAAATGCGCGCCGGGAAAAGCACGATCAAGAAAGGCGACACCCTGGCATCCATCCTTGGCACCGAACGCATCGAGGCCGACGTCGCTCTTGCGGCGGGCGACTCTTTACGCTCGCGCATCAAGCAGGTGGCATCGGGCCGTTTCGGCGTGTCGGCGGAATATCTCAGCAGCGCCGACCAGATTCAGATCAAGATGGCCCAGGGCGCCAAGCCCGGCGAAGGCGGCCAATTGCCTGGCCATAAAGTGTCCGACTATATCGCCAAGCTGCGCTATTCAGTGCCAGGGGTCGGCCTTATTTCGCCCCCGCCACATCACGACATCTACTCAATTGAAGACCTGGCCCAGCTCATCCACGACCTGAAGAACGTCAACCCGCAAGCGGCCATTTCGGTCAAGCTTGTGTCCGAGGTGGGCGTGGGCACGGTAGCTACCGGTGTAGCCAAAGCCAAGGCCGATCACGTCGTCATCGCGGGCCACGACGGCGGCACAGGCGCTTCGCCCGTGTCTTCGATCAAGCACGCCGGCACGCCCTGGGAACTTGGGCTGGCCGAAACCCAGCAGACGCTCATCTTGAACAATCTGCGCAGCCGTATCCGCATCCAGGCCGACGGCCAGATGAAAACGGGGCGCGACGTAGTGGTGGGCGCGTTGCTGGGGGCCGATGAGTTCGGCTTTGCCACCGCGCCGCTGGTGGTGGAAGGCTGCATCATGATGCGCAAATGCCATCTCAATACCTGCCCGGTGGGCGTTGCCACCCAAGACCCTCAATTGCGCAAGAAGTTCACCGGCAAACCCGAGCATGTAGTCAACTATTTCTTTTTCGTCGCCGAAGAGGTTCGCGAGATTATGGCTCAGTTGGGCATACGCAAGTTTGATGACCTGATCGGCCGGGTCGACCTGCTCGACACTCGCGCTGGAATCGATCACTGGAAGGCCCAGGGGCTCGATTTTACGCGTGTCTTTCATCAGGTGAAGTCCGACTCCCCTCTTCGCCAAGTGCAAGACCAGGATCACGGCATCACCGGGGCGCTCGACCATCAACTGATAGAACGCGCGCGGCCGGCCATCGAGCAAGGCGAGAAGGTTTCCTTCATTACGCCGGTGCGAAATCGCAACCGCAGTATCGGCGCCATGCTGTCCGGCGTGGTGGCGGCGCGCCACGGCCACGAGGGCCTTCCCGATGATTCCATCCACATTCAGTGCAACGGCACGGCGGGGCAAAGCTTCGGCGCGTTCCTGGCACACGGCGTCACGCTGGACCTGGTAGGCGAAGGCAACGACTACGTCGGCAAGGGCCTTTCAGGCGGTCGCATCATCGTTCGCTCGCCCAATGATTTCCGCGGCTACGGGCCGGAGCACATCATCGTGGGCAACACCGTGCTGTACGGAGCGCTCAGCGGCCAGGCCTACTTCAGCGGGGTCGCCGGAGAGCGCTTCGCGGTACGCAACTCGGGGGCTTCGGCGGTGGTCGAGGGCACCGGCGACCACGGATGCGAGTACATGACTGGAGGGACCGTGGTGGTGCTTGGCGCCACCGGACGCAACTTCGCGGCCGGGATGTCGGGTGGGGTGGCCTACGTATGGGACCCTGAGGGCAGCTTCAGGCGCTACTGCAATCCATCCATGGTTCAGCTCGAAAAAGTACTCGGCCACGCCGAGCAATTCGAGGCCGACGAAAAAGAATTCTGGCATTGCCCCATGCGCGGCGCCGAACGTGAAACCGACGAAGGCATTCTGCGCCGCCTGATCGAAGACCACTACCGCTATACGGGCAGCTTCCGCGCACGCGACATTCTTGGCGACTGGAGCCGCTCGCGCGAGGCCTTCGTCAAGGTCATGCCAACCGAATACCGCCGCGCCATGAAAGAGCTGTGGGCTGCGGAAAACCTGCAACAAGTGGCAGCCTAGGAAGAACGCTATGGGCAAAATTACCGGTTTCATCGAATTCGAACGCGTCAACGAAACCAGCGAGGCGCCGCTGACCCGTGTCAAGCACTGGAGTGAGTTTGTCCAGTCTCTGAACGAAGAGCAGGCCAAGGTGCAGGGTGCGCGCTGCATGGACTGCGGCATTCCGTTCTGTACCACGGGGTGTCCGGTCAACAACATCATTCCTGACTGGAACGACCTGGTCTATCAACAGGAGTGGCGGGCGGCGCTCGATACGCTGCACTCCACCAACAATTTCCCGGAATTCACGGGCAGGGTTTGCCCCGCCCCGTGCGAAGCGGCGTGCACGCTCAACATCAACAACGACCCGGTGGGCATCAAGTCGATCGAGCATGCCATTATTGATCACGGCTGGCTGAAGGGCTGGGTGCAGCCGCAACCGCCCAGCCGCAAGTCGGGCAAGAAAGTGGCTGTGGTGGGTTCGGGCCCGGCAGGCCTGGCGTGTGCACAACAACTTGCTCGAGCCGGCCATGCGGTATCGGTGTTCGAAAAAAGTGATCGCGTCGGCGGCCTGCTGCGCTATGGCATTCCGGATTTCAAACTGGCCAAGTCGCACATCGACCGCCGTCTGGCGCAGATGGAGGCCGAAGGGGTCGAGTTCCACCCTTCCACCTACGTGGGCGAGGCGGGGCATGCCGCAGAAGGCCTGACAGTGCGCACACCGGCATCCCTGCACGAAGATTTCGACGCAGTGGTGCTGGCCGGAGGCTCGGAAACGCCACGTGACCTGACGGTGCCGGGACGCGAACTAGAGGGCGTGCATTTTGCGATGGACTTCCTGAGACAGCAGAACCAAGTGAATGCGGGCGCCCGCATTGACGGGCAAATATCGGCTAAAGGTAAGCACGTAATCGTGATCGGCGGGGGTGATACGGGCTCTGACTGCGTAGGCACCAGTATTCGTCAAGGAGCCGCCTCGGTGACGCAGTTCGAGCTGATGCCGCAACCGCCCGCCTCGGAAAACAAGGAGCTCACTTGGCCTGATTGGCCGTTGAAGCTTCGTACGTCTTCGTCACAGGAAGAGGGCTGCGAGCGTGATTGGGCGATATCGACAGTGGCGCTGGAAGGAACGGACGGCCAAGTACAGAAGCTGGTGGCGGTACGAGTGGAATGGACGCGCGATCCGGCTACGGGGCAAATGAAGATGCGTGAAGTCAAAGACTCGCGCTTCGAGATGCAGGCTGATCTGGTGCTGCTGGCCATGGGTTTTGTGTCGCCGGTCAAAGAGGTGCTTTCGGCGTTTGCTGTGGAGGTGGATGGCCGGGGCAATGCATTGGCAGATACTGAGCGCTACGCGACCACCGTTGATAAAGTGTTCGCGGCGGGCGATATGCGGCGCGGGCAGTCGCTGGTGGTCTGGGCGATACGCGAGGGGCGGCAGTGTGCCCGGTCGGTGGATGAGTTTCTGATGGGAAGTAGTACTTTGCCTCGATGAGGGTCCGGTTTTTGTTGGCTCCTGCGCCAATATAAGGAAATTGGCAGACCTTAAAAGCAGAATAGACTACTACCCCCGCGCATATCGTCCTAGACTGGTGCTCAACGAATGGGGTAATTGAGCGTATTGAAACACAACGGACAAAGAGCCGAATACAGTCTCGGACGCTCAACGTACAAATTACTAGAAAGCAGCAGCATCCATAAAACCAGACTTTCCGGAGGAGCATATGTTTCCCAAGAACGCGTGGTATGTAGCGGCAAAGAAGGAAGAGGTAGGATCCAAACCATTAGGACGAACCATCTGTGGCGAGAGCATCGCTTTTTATCGCGGGCTTAACGGTGAACCCTGTGCGGTCGAAGATTTTTGCCCTCACCGCGGAGCCGCGTTGTCGCTTGGCTATGTGGAAAACGGCAACTTAGTCTGTGGCTACCATGGCCTCGTTATGGGATGCAACGGCAAAACGGTCTCAATGCCCATGCAACGCACGCAAGGCTTCCCGCAAATTAAAAGCTATCCGGTAGCCGAGCGTTATAGCTTTATCTGGGTGTGGCCCGGCGATCCGGAAAAAGCGGACGTATCGACAATACCTTCGTTCGAATGGACAGACAACCCAGAGTGGGTATTTGACGGCGGTCTTTTCCATATCAAGAGCGATTACCGCCTCATGATCGACAACTTAATGGATCTCACCCACGAGACCTACGTGCACAGCGGTAGCATCGGCCAACCCGAGATCGACGAGGCGCCCGTCAATACAAAGATGGAAGGCGGCACGGTTGTCACTAGCCGTTATATGAACAACATCTACGCGCCACCGCATTGGCAGACGGCACTGCGCTCTAACGGCCTGCCCGATAAAGAGCGCGTCGACCGCTGGCAGATTTCTCGGTTCACCCTGCCCAGCCACATCATGATTGACGTTGGCGTAGCGCTGGAGGGTAATGGCGGCTACGAGGCCGATGCCAAATATAAAGCG
Source organism: Pusillimonas sp. (assembly GCF_044464525.1). Lineage (NCBI taxonomy): Bacteria > Pseudomonadati > Pseudomonadota > Betaproteobacteria > Burkholderiales > Alcaligenaceae > Pusillimonas > Pusillimonas sp. The sequence continues at coordinate 29,007 of NZ_JBIQLE010000026.1, read as the reverse complement.
TCGTCCACCGTCGTTAACTTCATTACCCCTGAAACCGAAACCACGCACTGGTACTTCTGGGGCATGGCGCGCAACTACAAGATCGACGATCCCGACTGGACACAAGCCGTCAAAGAAGACCAAGCGCGCATCTTTACCCAAGATATCGCCGTGCTCGAAGCTCAGCAACGCAATATACAGACTCACCCCAAGCGAGATCTTCTCATGCTGGGTATTGACGCCGGCGGCGTTCAAGCTCGTCGCATGATCGATCGCTTGGTCGAGGCAGAGCAAGAGCAAGTCGCGGTTGAGGCCTAAGCCAACACCAACAATTGCGGGAGCCAAGGCGCCAGACTGTCTGTCTTGGCGCCTGCGGTATGCCGCGCTTCGTTGCGTTGCGGATCGTTGTACCCGCTACACCTCGTTTTCTAGCTAGCGTAGTTGTTCGCTTAATCTTCCGGCTTAGCCATGCATGACGTTGGCATCGTAAAGGAGACTGGTCTGAAACCCAGTGATGCCGACGGTTTTCCAAGCAATCCCACCAACAGTAACCACTCTCAACACGTTTTAAAAACAGCGCGTGCAGTACGCTCACGTTCAGAGCACATAACAACACGAAGGAGACAAACCTGTGAAGAAACACCTAACGAAAGCACTTACCGTGGCTGCCTGCGTCATGGTAGCCACGTCGGTTTACGCCGCCCAAGAACCGTTTAAGATCGGTCTCATTACTTCGCTGACGGGGCCGTTTGCTTCTACCGGCAAACAGCACGAAGCAGGCGCCCGTTTGTACATGCAGATGCATGGCGATGAAGTGGCCGGACGCAAAATCGAACTGATTATCCGTGACGACGGCGGCATACAGCCCGAGGTCACCAAACGCATCGCCGGCGAGCTTGTCGTTCGCGATAAGGTCGATGCTTTAGCTGGTTTTGTGTTGACCCCGCTGGCTTTTGCAACCGCACCGGTTGCTTCCGAAGCCAAGGTACCTATGGTGGTGATGTCCGCCGCTACGCTATCCATTGTGGACCGCTCGCCCTTTATCGTGCGCACCTCACAAAACCTGCCTCAGACCACCGCTCCGATTGCAGACTGGGCCTACCAGAACGATATCAAGCGGGTGGTAACTTTGGTGTCCGACTACGGCCCGGGCCACGACGCGGAAAAGGTTTTCGTGCGCCGCTTCGAAGATGCCGGTGGCGAAGTCATCGAATCGCTGCGCATCCCGCTGCAAAACCCCGACTTTGCGCCGTTCCTGCAGCGCGTGCGTGACGCCAAGCCTGATGGTGTGTTTGTCTTTGTGCCCTCCGGGGTTGGCTCACCCCTTATGAAAGAGTTCGCCGATAGGGGGTTGACCCAAGAAGGCATTAGGCTCATCGGTACTGGCGATATGCTTGAGGACGACTTGCTGCCCAGCATGGGCCCCGAGGCCGAGGGCGTAATTACTGCGCACCATTACTCTGCCGCCCACGACTCACCGGAGAACAAAGAGTACGTCGAGGCCTTCAAGAAGTTAACCAACGGCAGCATGCGCGCCAGCTTTCAATCGGTGCAAGCCTATGACGGCATGCATCTGATTTATGAAGCCCTTAGAAAAGCCGGCCCCGAGGCAACTGGTGAAGAGCTGCTTGAAGCCATGAAAGGCATGAAGTGGGTCAGCCCCCGTGGCCCCGTACAAATTGACCCCGACACGCGCGACATTATTCAAGACATTTTCATCCGCCGTACGGAAAGGGTCGACGGAGAACTCTACAATATTGAGTTTGATAAATTCGAACAATTCGCGGGCCCGCGCGACATTTTGAAGGCCGCGAATTAATAGATTTCTACCGCGGTGGTTGTATGATTTAAACCTGCTAAAAACTGGCTATAGTCATCTACTCAATTAATCGGCATAGGGCGCAGTTCTCATGAGCTGCGCCCCTGCCACACCACCCGGCATGCGGGTCCGCTCCGGGCGGTTCGGGGGGCCGGGGGCCATGCGACCGCAATGCCCGCTACATGGCCTTTCCACCCCAGCATGTAGAGGCGCAGCTTGTCCACGAGCTCGCAAATAGCATAAAAGAAACAAATTCACACTCCCAAACCACAGAAGAAAGCCCGTTCCCAAAGACTCACGATACAATGCCCAGTTGATCATCAGGCCGGCATTTACATGGAACCCGACGCGAGCCAAAACACAGACCCGCTCCTCGACTTTTCAGGCGTTGCCCTTGGCTACGGAGATTTCACCGTGCTGCGGGACATCGACTTGCGCGTCCAGCGCGGCCAGGTTGTCGCCATGATGGGCGGTTCGGGGTCGGGCAAAACCACGCTGTTGCGCGGCGCCACCGGCCAGATTCATGCCCAACAGGGCGCCATCACCGCTTTCGGCCAGAACGTGGCGCAAGCGTCGCCCGACGAGCTGCGCAAGCTGCGTCAGCGCATGGGCGTGCTGTTCCAGCAGGGTGCGCTGTTTACCGACCTGGACGTTTTCGAGAACGTCGCCTTCCCACTGCGCGAGCACACTCAAGTTTCCGAAGCCCAAATCGTGGAGTGCGTGCTCGATAAGCTCAATGCAGTGGGCCTGCGCGCCGCCGCGCATTTGCGCATATCAGAGATTTCCGGCGGCATGGCCCGCCGAGTGGCGCTGGCACGCGCCATTGTGCTCGAACCAGAGCTAATTCTGTATGACGAGCCCTTCGCCGGCCTTGATCCCATCTCGCTGGGCATTACGGCCCAGCTTATCCGCGACCTGACTGATCGCCTGAATTGCGGGTCGGTACTGATTACCCACGATGTGATCGAATCTTTTGCCATCGCCGACCAGGTCTACATGGTGGGCCAGGGCAGGCTGCTGGCTTCGGGCGTCCCCACTGAAATGGCCGAATCGGCCGACCCTTATATCCGCCAGTTCCTTGACGGTCAGCCCGACGGGCCCATCGCTTTCCATTACCCCGAGACGCCCGCCTTCAAGCAGTGGCTGGACAAGCAGCGAGGCCGCCCATGAATCCAATCAAAGGCATACGCGCCATAGGCTCTTGGGTGACTAACTTCGTGTTCGGGCTTGGAGCGTTCGCCCGGCTGTTGGGGCTGATCCTGGCGCGCAGCGGCGCGGCCCTGCGGCGCCCGGGCCTGGTGTCGCAGCAAGTGCATTTCATTGGCAATTATTCGCTCATCATCATCGCGGTATCTGGGCTGTTTGTCGGCTTCGTGCTGGGCCTGCAAGGGTATTACACGCTCAACCGCTACGGTTCCGAAGAGGCGTTGGGGCTGCTGGTGGCGCTGTCGCTGACCCGAGAACTGGGCCCGGTTGTTACGGCCTTGCTGTTCGCGGGCCGCGCCGGCACTTCGCTGACGGCCGAGATCGGGCTGATGAAAGCCGGCGAGCAGATTGCCGCGATGGAGGTCATGGCGGTCGATCCTGTGCGCCGGGTCCTGGTGCCACGGTTTTGGGGCGGGGTCATCGCCATGCCCATCCTGGCGGCGGTTTTCTCGATGGTCGGCATTATCGGCGGATGGGTTGTGGGCGTGCTGCTTATTGGCATCGACCCGGGCGCCTTCTGGTCGCAAATGCAAAGCGGCGTGGACGTCTTCAAGGATGTGGCCAACGGCGTGGTCAAAAGCCTGATCTTCGGCATCGCCGTCACACTTATCGCCCTTTACGAGGGCTGGAACGCCCGGCCCACCCCTGAAGGGGTCGCCAAGGCCACCACCCGCACGGTCGTCAGCGGAGCGCTGGTGGTGCTCGGCCTGGACTTCCTGCTTACCGCTCTAATGTTCAGCAATTAACACGGAACAACCATCATGACGCGTGAAAAAACCGATTTTTGGGTCGGCCTGTTCGTACTGTTAGGTATCGTCGCCCTGGTGTTCCTGGCTCTGCGAGCCGGCAACCTCAGTTCGTTCTCGTTCAGCAGCAGCTATCAGGTGCAGGCGCATTTTGACAACCTGGGCGGCCTTAAAGTGCGTGCGCCCGTTAAAAGCAGCGGCGTCGTCGTCGGACGTGTCAGCGGCATTCAATTCGATAATCAGATGTACCAGGCATTGGTCACGCTTGATCTCAATGACGGTTACGAGTTTCCTGCCGATTCGTCCGCCTCCATTCTTACCTCGGGCCTGCTGGGCGAACAATACATTGGCTTGACGCCGGGCGGCGACGATAAAATGCTTGAGCAGGGCAGCCGCATACAATACACGCAAAGCGCAGTGGTACTCGAGGAACTGATCAGCAAGTTCTTATACAGCTCCGCCGATAAAGAAGGCACCGCGACACCCGCGCCCCAGCCTTAATCGATGGCATTCGACAAGTAACAGGCCAAGAACAATCATGGACAATAAAGCGATCAATACTGAAACCAAAGCGCGGCTTGGCCGACTCGCCTCCGCACTGGCGCTCGTGGGCGTCGTGGCGGGTTGTGCACATGTGCCCAACCCCAGCCCGCAAGACCCCTGGGAAAGCTATAACCGCAGCATGTACCAGTTCAACGATGCCGTCGACAAGGCGCTTTTCAAGCCGATCGCCACGGGATACCGGCAATTGACCCCGCAGCCGGCGCGAACCTGTATCCATAACATCTTCGCCAACATGGCCGACCTTTGGTCGTCGGTCAACAGCTTCCTGCAGGGGCGCGGACACGACGGCGTGAACATGTTCGGTCGTGTGCTGTTCAACACTACAATGGGCATCGGCGGCTGTATCGACGTCGCTTCCATGAACGGCGTCAAGCGCATCCCCAACGATTTCGGCGTCACGCTGGGCGTTTGGGGCTTCAAGCCGGGGCCTTACGTGGTGCTGCCATTCCTGGGCTCCAGCTCGGTGCGCGATGCCGGCGGCAGAGGCGCCATGACCTGGGCGGGAGCCTCCGCCTATACCCCCGTAATGGCCATCGACAACGTGCCGCTGCGCAACACCATCCTGGCCGTGGCCGCGCTCGACCTGCGTGAAAGCCTGCTCGACGCCGACGACCTGGTAGACCGCATCGCGCTCGATCGCTACAGCTTCATACGCGACGCCTACCTGCAGAGGCGTCAAGCGCTGGTCGAAGGCCAGTCGGTCGACCCCGACGCGCCTTATGGCAGTTTGCCTGATTACTCCGACGACGAGCTGCCAGACTATTCCGACGACGAGGATGCGCCCGCCGGCCCGGCAGCCGCTCCCGCTTCAGGTACTGCGCCCGCAGCGCAATAAACAGGAAACCGCATATGAATTTTTCGGCCTCAAGCTTTCGCAACAACCCTCTCTACCAATTCGGCTTTGCACTATTGCTGTCATTGGGCATCGCCCTGACGGCACAGGCCAAGCAGGCGGTCGATCCGCAGGCGGCGCCCAACGAGTTCGTTGAAACCGTCGGCAACAACGCGCTTCAGGCCCTACGCCAAGAGCCGGCCGCGCAACAAGGCGACCTGAACCGCATCAATGAACTGGTCAATGAATATGTGTTGCCTTACGTCAACCTCGAGAAGACCACGCGGCTTGCCGCCGGCCGCTACTGGCGCCAGGCCAGCGCGCAACAGCAAAAAGACCTGGTCGAGGCGTTCAAGGGCACTCTGATCCGCACCTACAGCGGCGCTTTGGCAAAAGTGGATGAGATCTCTTCCCTGCAGATACTGCCGTTTCGCGGTGACCCCGCCGCCGACGACGTCGTGGTGCGCTCAAGCTTGTCGCAGCGAAACGGGCCGGCCGTGGGCGTCGATTACCGTCTTGAGAAAACCCCCGACGGATGGAAAATCTACGACTTGAACGTCGAGGGCATCTGGCTGATCCAGAACTATCGCAACCAATTTGCCCAGCAGATCAACCAAAACGGCATTGACGGGCTGATCGACGCTTTAAACCGCCAAAATCAGTAGTTCTTCGCAGGCAGGCCAGTGGGCCGCCGCCGATCTATATAATAGATAGCTTGGCTCAATCACGAGCCAAGCTTTTTTTTATTATGTCAGCGCTTACTTTACACAACATCTCGAAGATCTATCCTCCGCAGTCGGCAGGGCTTGCGAAGCTGTTTTCGGCTTCCGCCTCGAAACGGCGCGGCTTTCAGGCCTTGAATGACGTCAGTCTCACAGTCGAGCCCGGCGAGTTCTTCGGCCTGCTCGGCCCCAACGGGGCCGGCAAGACCACGATGATCTCCATCTTGGCCGGTTTGGCACGGGCCACTTCGGGGTCGGCCAGTGTCTGTGGCTACGACGTGGTATCCGAATACAAACAAGCGCGCCGTTCGCTGGGCGTCGTGCCGCAAGAGCTGGTCTACGATCCATTTTTCACGGTTCGTGAAACCTTGCGCCTGCAATCGGGCTACTTCGGCTTGCGCAAGAACGACGACTGGATAGACGAAATTCTGCTCAATCTGGGCCTTACCGATAAGGCCGACACCAACATGCGCGCACTGTCGGGCGGCATGAAGCGCCGCGTGCTGGTGGCCCAGGCGTTGGTGCATCGCCCGCCCGTCATCATCCTTGACGAACCCACTGCGGGCGTTGACGTCGACCTGCGGCGCACGCTCTGGGAGTTCATTTCGCGCCTGAACAAAGAGGGGCACACCATCTTGCTAACCACGCACTATCTGGAAGAAGCCGAGGCGCTGTGCGGGCGTATCGCCATGCTCAAGAGCGGGCGTATCGTGGCGCTGGACACCACCCAGTCGCTGCTGGCGCGAGTGGGCGGCAACGACCTGGAGGATGCTTTCGTGCGTATCATGCATGGCGACAGCACTTTGGAGGTTCTGGCATGAGCACACCCATTACTGAACCCCAGGCAGGGCTCGGGTCGGGTTTTCCAACCTTGCTGCGCAAAGAGCTGTTGCGTTTCTGGAAGGTCGGCTTCCAGACTGTCGCCGCGCCCGTGCTGACGGCGCTGCTGTACCTGCTTGTGTTTGCCCATGTGCTCGAAGGCCGGGTTCAGGTGTACGGCACGCTTGCATATACGTCGTTCCTGATTCCGGGGCTGATGATGATGAGCATGCTGCAAAACTCGTTTGCCAACCCGTCGTCCTCGCTGATTCAAAGCCGCATCACCGGCAACCTGGTGTTTGTGTTGCTGCCTCCGCTGTCTCATCGCCAGATATTCAGCGCCTACCTTCTGGCGGCCATCGCGCGCGGGCTGTGCGTGGGGCTGGCCATCTGGCTCGTGGCGCTGTTCTTCACGGCGCTCCCCCCGCAAAACCCGGCATGGATCGTCGCATTTGCGATTCTGGCTTGCGGCATCATGGGCTCGCTGGGCATCATCGCCGGCCTGTGGTCTGAAAAATTCGACCAACTGGCGTCATTTCAGAATTTCCTGATTCTTCCGGCCACCTTTTTGTCAGGCGTGTTCTATTCCATACACAGCCTGTCGCCGTTCTGGCAAAAGGTGTCGTACTGGAACCCCATCTTCTACACCATCGACGGCTTCCGTTACGGATTTTTCTCCATATCCGATGTTTCGCCCTGGCGCAGCCTGGCGGTCGTCGCGGGCGTATTCGCCGTACTGTGCCTGTGCACGCTACGACTATTGGCCTCTGGCTACAAACTGCGGAATTAGGAGTCCACATCATGCTGCCTACCCCCGAGCAAGTGCGTCAATACATCGCTGACCACCTCCCCTGTGAACATATTGAAGTTGCGGGCGACGGCTCTCACTTCGAGGCCCTGATCGTCAGTCCGGCCTTCGAAGGCAAGCGTCGTATCGCACGCCACCAATTGGTCTATGCATCGCTGGGCGAGCGCATGAAGGAGGAAATCCACGCCCTGTCCATGCGCACGCTCACGCCCGAAGAATATAAAGCGAATCCGAATGGATAAACTGTCGATCACGGGCGGCAAGCGTCTGCAAGGTGAAATCACCGTTTCGGGCGCCAAGAACGCCGCCCTGCCCATATTGTGCGCCGCGCTGCTGTGCAGCGACGACATCACGCTTCATAACGTGCCGGCGCTCAAAGACATCGGCACCACGCTCAAACTGCTCGAGCAGATGGGCGTAAGGGCGCATCAGCCCGAAGCTGGCGTCGTCACCCTCAATGCCTCGCAGGTCGACAGCCTGGAAGCGCCCTACGAGCTCGTCAAGACGATGCGGGCGTCCATTCTGGTGCTGGGTCCGTTGCTCACCCGCTTCGGCGAGGCGCGGGTCAGCCTGCCGGGCGGTTGCGCCATCGGGCAGCGCCCGGTCGACCAGCACATCAAGGGTCTGGCGGCCCTGGGCGCCGAAATCAACATCGAGCACGGTTTCGTGGTGGCTCGCGCCAAGCGTCTAAAGGGCGCGTCCATCCGCACCGACATGGTCACCGTTACCGGCACCGAGAACCTGATGATGGCGGCAGTGCTGGCCGAGGGCCGCACGATACTCGAGAACGCCGCCCGCGAACCGGAAATCACCGATCTGGCCGAACTGCTGATCAAGATGGGCGCGCGCATCGAAGGCCACGGCACTGACCGCATCGTCATCGACGGCGTCGAGCGCTTGCACGGCGCAACGCATCACATCGTGGCCGACCGTATTGAAGCCGGCACATTCCTGTGCGCGGTGGGCGCAACGGGCGGCGATATCATGCTGCGCCATGCCGCGCCCGACACCATGGGCGCCGTCCTGGATAAATTGGCCGAGGCGGGCGTGGTGATAGAAACCGGCCCCGACTGGGTGCGGGGCTCCATGAGCCGCCGTCCGTCCGCCGTGGGCTTCCGCACCTATGAATACCCCGCATTTCCCACCGACATGCAGGCTCAGCTCATGGCCATGAACACCATCGCCGAAGGCACTGCCGTCATCGTCGAGAACATTTTCGAGAACCGCTTCATGCATGTGCAAGAACTGCGCCGCATGGGGGCGCAGATCGATATCGACGGTCCAACCGCGGTGGTTACGGGCATAGACACCCTTTCGGGCGCCACAGTCATGGCGACCGACCTTCGCGCCTCGGCCAGCCTCGTCATCGCCGGCCTGGCCGCCCAGGGCGCCACCACAGTCGAACGCATCTATCACCTTGACCGCGGCTACGAGCGCATGGAAGAAAAATTGCGCCAGGTCGGCGCCGACATCGTCCGCATCACGGAGGCCCAATGAGCCCAGCAGCCCTGGACAAACCCCTGACCCTGGCCCTGTCCAAAGGACGCATCTTCGATGAAACCTTGCCTTTGCTGGCCGCCGCCGGCATTCAGGTCAGCGAGAACCCCGAGTCGTCGCGCAAGCTGATCCTGCCGACCAGCGACCCCGGCCTGCAATTGATCATCGTGCGCGCGTCCGACGTGCCCACCTATGTGCAGTACGGCGCCGCCGACTTCGGCATCGCGGGCAAGGATGTCCTGTTCGAGCATGCCGCCGGCAATAGCGGCGGGTTATACCAGCCCATCGACCTGGAAATTGCAAAGTGCCGCATGTGCGTGGCCGTGCGTGAAGGCTTCGACTATGAAGCCGCCGTGGCGCAAGGCTCGCGGCTGCGCGTGGCCACCAAATATGTGCGCGCCGCACGCGAGCATTTCGCGCGCAAAGGCGTCTACATCGATTTGATCAAGCTCTACGGCTCGATGGAGCTGGCTCCACTGGTGGGCCTGGCTGACGCCATTGTCGACCTGGTCTCCACGGGCAATACGCTCAAGGCCAATCATTTGGTCGCCGTGGAAGACATCGTGGACATTTCCTCTCGCCTTATCGTCAATCAGGCTTCACTGAAGACCCGTGCAAAAAAACTGCAGCCCCTGATCGACGCCTTCGCGCAGGCGTCGGGCGTCTGACCCCGCATGTGGAACGTGGCGCACCGGGCAAATACGCAAAACCAGGCGCCCCTGGAAATTAATATATACTCTTGATTTAAAAGATTTATTTTTTCGCTTTCATGTCGCTCATCAACCGCCTTCGCTCGCAAGATCCCGATTTCGCCAAGTCTTTGCGCACCCTCCTGGCCTTCGACGCCGAACAGGACGACAGCATCGAGCACGTTGTGTCCGACGTGCTCAAAGACGTGCGACATCGCGGCGACGAAGCGCTGCTTGAATACACCCGCCGCTTCGACCGTGTCGAGGCCGGGTCGGTACAGGCGCTTGAAATCCCCCGCGAAGAGTGGCGGGCGGCGCTTTGCGCCCTGCCTCAAGATCAGCGCGCGGCCCTTGAAGAGGCTGCACGGCGAGTACGCGTCTATCACGAGCGCCAGAAAGCCGAAAGCTGGTCGTACACCGAGCCCGACGGCACAGTGCTCGGCCAGAAGGTAACGCCGCTGGACCGCGTCGGCCTTTACGTACCCGGTGGCAAGGCCGCCTACCCGTCGTCGGTGCTCATGAACGCCATTCCAGCCAAAGTTGCCGGCGTGCCCGAAGTTATCATGGTTACGCCCACCCCCGATGGCTTGCGCAATCCCATCGTGCTGGCCGCCGCCGCCATCTCGGGCGTCGATCGCGCGTGGGCCATCGGCGGTGCGCAAGCCGTTGCAGCCCTGGCCTACGGCACGCAGACCATACAGGCCGTCGACAAGATCGTCGGCCCCGGCAACGCCTATGTCGCCGCCGCCAAGCGCCGCGTATTCGGCACGGTGGGCATCGACATGATCGCGGGCCCCAGCGAAATCCTGATCATCGCCGACGGCGCCACGCCGGCCGACTGGATCGCCATGGACCTCTTCTCGCAGGCCGAACACGACGAATTGGCCCAGGCCATACTATTGTGCCCCGACCCTGCCTACCTCGACCAGGTAGAGGCCGCCATTGAACGCCTGCTGCCCACCATGGAACGCGCCGACATCATTCGCGCCAGCCTTTCCGGCAGAGGCGCACTGATTCTGGTCGACGATCTTGACCAGGCCTGCGAAATCGCCAATGACATCGCACCCGAGCACCTTGAAATCTCCACCGAGCAACCCGAGCTGTGGGCCGAGAAAATTCGCCACGCCGGCGCCATTTTCATGGGCCGCTATAGCTCGGAATCACTGGGCGACTACTGCGCCGGCCCCAACCACGTCCTGCCAACCTCGCGCACAGCGCGCTTTTCGTCACCACTGGGTGTATACGATTTCCAGAAGCGCAGCAGCCTCATCAATGTGTCCCGCCAAGGCGCCCAGACCCTGGGGCGCATCGCCGCAACGCTGGCGCACGGAGAAGGCTTGCAAGCCCACGCGGGCAGCGCGCAATACCGGCTCGAGTCCTGATATAACAAAGACATCGCGCCGCCCATGAACCGCAACGCCGCCGGCCGCGCAAGCAGCCGGCGCCCGACCCGACCACTATTTCATTTTCCATCATGCGTACTGCCGACATCACCCGCAACACCAACGAGACGCGCATCCGCGTCTCCATCAACCTTGATGGCACGGGCCGTCAAACCATCAATACCGGCGTTCCTTTCCTGGACCACATGCTGGACCAGATCGCCCGCCACGGCCTCATCGACCTCGACGTCCACTGTGACGGCGATACCCACATCGACGACCACCACACGGTCGAAGACGTCGGCATCGCGCTGGGGCAGGCCTTTGCCGCCGCCGTGGGCGATAAAGCCGGCCTGCGCCGCTACGGACACTCGTACGTGCCCCTGGATGAGGCACTTACCCGCGTCGTCATCGATTTCTCCGGTCGTCCCGGCCTGTTCTACAACGTGCCCTTCACCCGAGCGATGATCGGCCGCTTCGATGTCGACCTGGCGCGCGAGTTCTTCCAGGGTTTCGTCAACCATGCCCTGGCCACGCTGCACATCGACAACCTCAAGGGCGAGAACGCGCACCATCAATGCGAGACCGTCTTCAAGGCATTCGGACGGGCGCTTCGCGCCGCCACCGAAGTCGACCCGCGCGCCAACGGAACCATCCCGTCCACAAAGGGCGTCCTGTAACCCAACCGACCAGCGTTTATCGTGAATACTATCGCCATTGTCGACTACGGCATGGGCAACTTCCACTCGGTGGCACGCGCCTTGCGGGCGGCTGCGCCTGATGCCGATGTACGCATCTGCCGCGAAGCCAGCCAGATCGACAACGCGTCAAGGGTGGTGTTTCCCGGCCAGGGCGCCATGCCTGACTGCATGCGCACATTAGATGAATCCGGCCTGCGCGAGGCCGTGCTGCGGGCAGCGCATAGCAAGCCTCTGCTGGGCATCTGCGTAGGCGAACAAATGCTGTTCAGCCACAGTGAAGAAGGCGACACGCCCTGTCTTGACATCTTCCAGGGCCGCGTCAAACGCTTCTCGGGCCCCGGCTACGCCTCGCCTTCGGCCGCGGCTGACGAAACCGAACTGCTGAAAGTTCCCCATATGGGCTGGAACCGGGTCAAGCACGTGCAGCGTCACGCGCTCTGGGATGGCATTCCAGACAACACCCATTTTTATTTTGTGCACAGCTATTACGTGCAGCCCAATGATCCAGCGCTAACGGCAGGACTGGCCCATTACGGGGTAAGCTTTACCTGTGCGGTTGCTCGGGATAACATTTTCGCAGTGCAGTTCCATCCCGAAAAAAGCGCTGAGGCGGGTTTACGCCTGTATCGCAACTTCATAGCCTGGAACCCTTGATTCACGTTCTTCGCCTTTTTTCCTTTTTTGCTTAACGAATTCCGATCATGCTTCTGATCCCCGCTATCGACCTCAAAGACGGCCAATGCGTTCGGCTGCGCCAGGGCGACCTGGGCGACGCCACCATTTTTTCCGAAGAACCAGCCTTGATGGCCGCGCAATGGCTCGAGCAAGGCGCGCGCCGGCTGCACCTGGTCGACCTTAACGGCGCCGTGGCCGGCACACCCAAGAACCAGGCAGCCATCAAGGCAATTCTCGAAGAAATCGACAATGACATACCCGTGCAGATAGGCGGCGGTATCCGCGACCTCAACACCATTGAGCGCTATCTCGACATCGGTTTGTCTTACGTCATCATCGGCACGGCGGCCATCAAAGACCCCGGGTTCTTGCGCGATGCATGCAGCGCCTTCCCCGGCAACATCATCGTCGGGCTTGATGCCCGCGACGGCAAGGTGGCCACCGATGGCTGGAGCAAGCTTACCCGCCACGACGTCATTGACATCGCCCGCAAGTTCGAAGACTATGGCTGCGAAGCCATTATCTACACAGATATCGGTCGCGACGGCATGCTTACCGGCGTCAATATCGAATCTACCGTCCAGCTGGCTCAGGCAGTCAATATTCCCATCATCGCATCGGGCGGCGTCACCAATCTTGACGACATCCGCGCGCTTTGCGCCGTCGAAGATGAAGGCATCGAAGGCGCCATTCTGGGACGCAGCATCTACGAAGGCACGATAGACTTCGCCACAGCCCAAGACCTCGCCGATGAACTGAACCCATCATGAGCCAAGCCGACATTCCGATGAACAACACGCTGACGCGGCGCATTATCCCCTGCCTGGACGTCACGGCCGGCAGGGTCGTCAAGGGGGTCAACTTCGTCAACCTGGTCGATGCCGGCGACCCCATCGAGATAGCCCGCCGCTACAACGAGCAAGGCGCGGACGAACTTACCTTCCTCGACATTACCGCCACCAGCGACGGACGCGACCTCATCCTGCCCATTATCGAAGCCGTGGCCTCCGAAGTCTTCATCCCGCTTACCGTGGGCGGAGGCGTACGCCAGGTGAGCGACATCCAGCGACTGTTGAATGCGGGCGCCGACAAGGTCTCCATCAACAGCGCCGCAATAGCCAACCCCGAACTGATAAAAGCGGCGGCCGACTACCACGGCTCGCAATGCATCGTCGTGGCCATCGACGCCCGCCGCACCTCCGAGGCCGGCGAACCCGCGCGCTGGGAGGTCTTCACCCACGGCGGCCGCAAGGCCACAGGTATCGACGCGATCGAATGGGCCCGCAAAATGGCAAGTTATGGCGCGGGCGAAATCCTGCTTACCAGCATGGACCGCGACGGCACCAAGGCCGGTTTCGATCTTGCCCTTACGCGGGCCGTCTCCGACGCCGTGCCGGTTCCCGTCATCGCGTCCGGCGGCGTTGGCAAGCTCGAGCACCTGGCGGACGGCATCATCAAAGGCCGCGCCAGCGCCGTATTGGCCGCCAGCATTTTCCATTACGGCGAATTCACCATCCCGCAAGCCAAAGAATTCATGGCCCGCAAGGGCATCAACATGCGACTGTAATCATGGACACCACCTCTACTTCGTGGCTTGACGACGTCGCTTTCGACGCGGCCGGCCTGGTGCCGGCCATCGCCCAGGACGCCGACTCGGGCGCCGTGCTGATGGTCGCCTGGATGAACCGTGACGCACTGGCCGAAACCGCTTCCACCAGCCGTGCCGTGTATTGGTCACGGTCGCGCGGCAGGCTCTGGCGCAAGGGCGAAGAGTCCGGCCACCATCAGGTCGTGCGCGAAATCCGCCTCGACTGCGACAGCGACGTTGTCCTTCTTAAGGTGGAACAGGTGGGGGGAATCGCTTGCCATACGGGTCGGCCCAGTTGTTTCTTCCGCCGGCTCGATGGCGCGCCCGACGCCCCCAAATGGAAAATCACAGACCCGGTACTTAAAGACCCAGAACTGATCTACAAATGAAGCACGCCGACAACCCCGCCGATATTCTGTCCCGCCTGGCCGACACGCTCGAATCCCGCCTGCCGGGGCGCGGCGCAGACCCCGAGTCGTCATACTCGGCCAAACTGTTGGCGCGCGGGCCAGACGCCTTCTTGAAGAAAATCGGCGAGGAAGCCACCGAACTGGTCATGGCGGCCAAAGATAACGCACCCGACCGTATCGTTTACGAAACAGCCGACCTCTGGTTTCACAGCCTCGTCGCCTTGACACACTATAATCTGCGGCCCGAAGATGTTCTGCGTGAACTTGCCCGTCGCGAAGGCGTGTCGGGCCTGGCCGAGAAAGCGGCGCGGGGCGACTCTTAAGCCAAGTGCACGTACGCTGGACTGCCGCCCGGGCATGCGACACTTATTCCGGGCATCCTTAGGTAGAATGGAATTATTCAAAGCACAGGCGTTAGCCGCCACCATTTAAATGCAGGCGGAAACGCCGCCTCACGGAGATAAACATGGGTAGTTTCAGCATTTGGCATTGGCTTGTCGTTCTGGTCATCGTAGCCCTTATATTCGGCACCAAGAAATTGCGTAACATGGGTGAAGACCTTGGCGGAGCCGTCAAAGGCTTCAAGAAGGGCATGGCCGACGCCGCCGGCGAAGCCGACAAGCCCGAGTCGGTCACAACCGAGCGCGTGGAAACCAAAGAAACCATCGACGTTCAGGCCAAAGAGAAAAACGGCTCCTGACATTCCGGCCGGCGTATATTCCGCTCTTGTCTTTACGTGGCTCCGCCGCGCAACGCCAGCCCTGCGCAGCCCATATCGCCTACAACGGTGTCGTGGTTGCTCCCTTTAGCCGCTATAACCAGCCCTAAACGGCTTTGACTCATGTTCGGACTTAGCTTCAGCGAGATTATGCTGATCGGTGTCGTCGCCTTGATTGTGATCGGCCCCGAAAAACTGCCCAAGGTGGCTCGCACCGTGGGCCACCTGTTGGGTCGTGCCCAACGCTACGTGAATGACGTGAAAACCGACATCCGCAAAGAGATGGACGCCACCGAAATCGGCAACCTCAAAGATCAGATGCAAGAGGCGGCCAACTCGGTAAAGTCGTCTGTCGAGGAAGCCGGAAAATCGTGGCGCGCGCCTATCGACGAGGCCCAGGAAGCGCTCAAAGAAGCATCCGACTCCATCAAGACGCTGGCTGATGCCGCGCAAAAATCGCCATCGCCTACGACTGTGGAAGACGAGCCGGAAAAACAGCCTTCTGAAGCCGTTGAACAAGATGCGCAACCGGACGAAGAGGTCGACACCCGCACTCTTCCACTACCCGGCTTCGAGCAGAAACAGGCTCCGGTAACCGCGCCGGATAATCCGGACCACACCGACAAAGGTGCGCAGCCGTGACGCAGCAAGATAGCTTCATTTCCCACCTGATCGAGCTGCGCACGCGCCTGCTCAAGGCCGTCGGTGCTGTGCTGATCATATTCATCGCACTGTTTCTATACCCGGGCGCCTCTGCCATTTACGACGTGCTGGCTCAACCCATGCTCGCCGCCTTGCCGCAAGGCACCCGCATGATCGCAACAGGCGTCATCACGCCGTTCATGGTGCCGCTCAAGGTGACATTGCTGGCGGCCTTCGTCATCGCACTGCCGGTAGTGCTGTACCAGGCCTGGGCGTTCGTCGCACCGGGTCTATATAAGCACGAACAGCGCCTGGCACTGCCACTGATTTTTTCAAGCACCGTGCTTTTCCTTGCAGGCATGGCGTTCTGCTATTTTGTCGTGTTTCGCACGGTATTTCACTTCATTGCCGGGTTTGCGCCGCAGTCGATCACGCCCGCCCCCGACATCGAAGCCTACGTCAGCTTCGTCATTACCATGTTCGTTGCGTTTGGCATCACCTTTGAGGTGCCGGTGGCCGTCATATTACTGGTCAAGGCCGGTATCGTCACCGTCGAAAAACTGCGTGCCGCGCGCGGCTACGTCATTGTCGGCGCCTTCATCATTGCAGCCGTCGTCACGCCGCCAGACGTCCTGAGCCAGTTCATGCTGGCCGTGCCGCTGTGTCTGCTGTTCGAGCTGGGCTTGCTTATATCGGCGCGCCTGACGCCTCGGGAACCCGTCGGCGAGCCGGCCGAAGACAGCAACGACCAAGCCTGAAGAATTCTTGCTACTGGACGCGGCCCGCACCCCGCAGTGAAGGCCGGGCTCCCACCTGTATCGGCACAACCCGTTGCCGGCCCGCGCGCAAGATTTTCGCCTCGATTTTGCTTTCAGGCTCCAGACTCGCAATCTGATTCAGAAACCCGATCGTATCCACGACCGGTTCGCTGCCTACCGCAAGAACGATATCACCCACGCGCAGACCGGCGCCGGCTGCGGGTCCGCCTCGCAGCACGCCGGCCACGACCACACCGTCGCTTCGCTCCAGACCGAAGGCCTTGGCCAAGTCAGGCGTGATGTCCTGTGGCTCAATGCCCAGCCATCCGCGCGTTACCCGGCCCGTGGCAATGATCTGCTCGAGAATGGACTGCGCCGCTATGGCGGGTATGGCGAACCCGATACCCAGCGAGCCGCCGGTCTCGGAATAGATCGCCGTATTGATGCCGATCAGCCTGCCATGCGTGTCGATAAGCGCGCCACCGGAGTTGCCCGGGTTGATGGCGGCATCGGTCTGGATGAAGTTCTCGTAGATGTTGATGCCGAGCCGATTCCGGCCCAACGCCGAAACAATGCCCATGGTGGTTGTCTGGCCCACGCCGAACGGGTTGCCAATGGCCAGCACAACATCGCCTACCTGCACATTGTGTTGGCCACTGAAAGTGATGCTCGACAAGCCATCAAGATCAACCTTGAGCACTGCAAGGTCGGTTTCGGGGTCGGCCCCCACCAGTTTGGCCGACATCTCGCGGCCGTCGTTAAGCGCCACTTCGATGGCGTCCGCCGCCGCGATTACATGATAGTTGGTCAGCACGTAGCCATCAGCACGAACAATAACGCCAGACCCCAGGGCTGTAGCTTCACGCTTGCGGGTGAACCCGGGCATCCCCCGCAGCAGCCGGGACAGCTCGGGGTCGTTCAGTAAGGGCGAGATCGGCTCACGTATCTGCTTGGTGGTGTATACATTGACCACGGCGGGCGCCGCTCGCGCAACCGCTTGGGCATAAGATGCCGCCAGGCCCGGCGGCACAGTGCTTGCCGCAAGCGAAGCCGGCGCCTCGGGCTTGACTGCCAGGGTTTCGGGCGCGCGAGCCAGCCAGTCGGGCCTTAAAGTGGCGACAATGAATAAAATGCCTAAACACACTGTCACGGTTTGGGCGAAGAGCAACCAAAATCGACGCATAGGACTAAAGGCAAAAATGAAACAAATTAATACGAGAGACCTGGCCACCTGGCTGGACGACACCCTTCAGCCCCAGCACTTTCGCGACTACTGCCCCAATGGGCTGCAAGTCGAGGGGAAACCCGCCATCGGCCACATTATCACCGGAGTCACAGCTTCTCGCGCTTTGCTCGAAGAAGCGATCCGCCGAAAAGCCGATGCCGTGTTCGTTCATCATGGCTGGTTCTGGAAAAACGAAGACGCTCGCATCATTGGCGCCAAACGCGAACGCATCGCCCTGGCGCTCCAGCATGAGTTGAACGTGTTCGCCTACCATCTGCCATTGGACGCCCACCCCCAACTGGGCAACAACGCCCAGTTGGCGCGAGTGCTGGGTTTTACACCCGACCAAGACGCCGAAGGCAATCCACGTACCTGCGGCCCCGAAAACCTGATTTGGCTCGGACGCTGCCAACCCGGCCTGACATTAGAACAACTGGGGCGCCACGTGGCCGGCGCACTTGGGCGTGAACCGCTGGTGCTGGGCCGGCCCGACCAGACAATTGAACGCGTGGCGTGGTGCACCGGCGGCGCACAAGGCTGGATGCAGGAAGCCATCGACGCGGGCGCGCAAGCCTACGTTACGGGCGAGGCCTCCGAGCCGAATTTTCATCTGGCCAACGAAACCGGGGTCGGCTTCATCGGCGCGGGCCATCATGCCACCGAACGCTATGGCGCGCAGGCGGTAGGGCAGGCCATCGAAGAACACTTCGGCATAAAGGTCGAGTTCATCGACCTGGACAACCCGGTTTAGGGCGGCCGGCGCCAAAGGGCAAAGCGCCCTTCGGCATCGGCCCGATGCTTTATCTCTTGAGCAGGTCGCGTATTTCGCGCAGCAGCAGGATGTCGTCAGGCGTAACTTCGGGCGCCGGCTCGGCAACCGCCTTGTCGCGCTCGAAGCTGGTGCGGGCGCGATTAACGGCCTTGACCATCAAGAACACCACCAGCGCCAGCAAGATGAAGTTGATGAGGATGGTAATGAAATTGCCCCAGGCCAGCAGGTTGCCGCCGGCCTCGACCATGGCGTCGTAAGTGCGCGGCCCCGTATAGTTTTCGGGCTCTTTCAGCACCCAGAACAAATTGGTGAAATCGACCTGTCCTCCCAGTATGAAACTGATGATGGGCATGACCACATCTCTCACCAATGAATCGATGATCTTGCCAAATGCGGCGCCGATAATCACGCCGACAGCCAGATCGATCATGTTGCCCTTGACGGCAAACTCGCGGAATTCAGCCAAAAAACCTCGCGTCGTACTCATTGTGTTATCCCCTAGTAATTTCACCCCAGTTCGGGCTAACGCTATAATACGCGGTTGAAAGAATATCCAACACACTAAAATACTCTGAATCGCGCTGCCCGCCAGGGCACGAACAAGGATACAAGCATGAGTCAGGACAAGTCACAGTTCGGCGGCGTTTCGGCTGACGGAACGGTTGCTATCGATGCCAACCTACCCCCCGATCCCTCGCGACGCACATGGGTGGCCACTACCTGTGTCGTCGGCGGCATCGCCGGCGTCGCAACGGCCGTTCCTTTTGTAGGCTCGTTTGCGCCCTCGGACAAGGCTCGCGCCGCAGGCGCCCCGGTTCAGGTCGACCTCACAAGCATCCCCGAAGGCCAAATGCGCACCGTCGAGTGGCGCGGCAAGCCGGTCTGGGTCATGCATCGCACGGCGGCCCAAATAGAAGACCTCAAGGACAACGACGAGTTCCTGGCCGATCCGCACTCCGACCGTCCGGGTTTCACGCCCGAGTATGCCAAGAACGAATACCGCTCGCGCGACCCCAAATATTGGGTTGCCGTGGGCATCTGTACTCACCTAGGTTGCTCGCCCACGCCGCACCTGGCCGCCGGCCAGGGTCCCGGCCTGCCCGCCAACTGGGAGGGCGGCTTTTTCTGCCCCTGCCACGGCTCCTCGTTTGACTTGGCCGGCCGCGTCTACAAGAACGTACCCGCGCCCGACAACCTCGAGGTACCGCCTTACGAGCTGTCCGCCGATGGAACACAAGTTGTCATCGGCGTCGACGAAAACAATAAGGCCTAACCCCGCATTGAACCATTACGCCTCGTAAGATAGAGATATAAAAGGAACCGTTTCATGGCTGGCGAAAAAACCGTCGAAACGACAGGACTCTTGGGATGGATAGACAGGCGCTTCCCGCTGTCTAAGATGTTCAAAGAGCACATGTCGGAATACTACGCTCCGAAGAACTTCAACTTTTGGTACTTCTTCGGATCATTGGCTCTATTGGTGCTGGTCATCCAGATCGTCACCGGCATCTTCCTTGTAATGAATTACAAGCCCGACGGCGAACTCGCGTTCAACTCGGTCGAGTTCATCATGCGCGAAGTACCCTGGGGCTGGCTGATCCGCTACATGCACTCCACCGGCGCCTCGATGTTCTTCGTCGTCGTCTACCTGCACATGCTGCGCGGCCTGTTTTACGGTTCCTACCGCAAGCCCCGCGAGCTGGTCTGGATCTTCGGCATGGCCATCTTCCTCTGTCTGATGGGCGAAGCCTTCATGGGCTACCTTCTGCCCTGGGGCCAGATGTCGTACTGGGGCGCGCAGGTTATTGTCAACCTCTTCTCGGCCATCCCCTTCATCGGGCCCGAGCTTTCGCTATGGATTCGCGGCGACTACGTAGTGTCCGACGCAACCCTCAACCGCTTCTTCGCCTTCCATGTCATCGCCCTTCCGTTGGTGCTGATCGGCCTGGTGGTTGCGCACATTATCGCGTTGCACGAAGTGGGCTCCAACAACCCGGACGGCGTCGAAATCAAAGACGGCCCCAAAGATGCCAAGGGTCGTCCCATTGACGGCATCCCCTTCCATCCCTATTACTCAGTGCACGACCTGGTGGGTGTGGCCGGCTTCTTAATTGTCTTTGCCGCCATTGTGTTCTTCGCCCCCGAAATGGGCGGGTTCTTCATCGAGTTCAACAACTTCATCCCGGCCGATTCACTCAAGACGCCTCCGCACATTGCTCCGGTGTGGTACTTCACCCCGTTCTATTCCATGCTGCGCGCCATTACGGCCGACTTCACATGGGTATTGGCGGCGGCATCGGTATTGGGCGCCGTGGCCATGTTCCTGCGCGGCAATCTGCGCGGAATCTGGCGCATCGCCGTGCCGGTAATCCTGCTGATCGTTGCCGTTCTGCTGCGCACCATCGACGCCAAGTTCTGGGGCGTGGTGGCCATGGGCGGTTCAGTCGTCATTCTGTTCTTCCTTCCCTGGCTTGATCACTCGCCGGTGCGCTCCATCCGCTACCGCCCCACGTGGCACAAGTATCTGTATGGCATTTTCATCGTGACATTCCTGATCCTGGGCTATCTTGGCACCCAGCCGCCAAGCCCGGTCTTCAACCTGATGAGCCAAATCGGCACCCTGATCTATCTTGGCTTCTTCCTGCTGATGCCCGTGTGGAGCCGCCTGGGTACGTTCAAGCCGGTTCCTGAACGCATCACGTTCCGCGCTCACTAAGGCCCATAACACTTACGGAATGATCATGATCAAAAAGTTGCTAGGCGTTCTGGCCATGACCCTCACCTGCTCGGTGGCGCTCGCCGCCGACAGCGGGTACAAGCTTGACAACGCTCCCGACCGAATCAACAACATGGCTTCGCTGCAAAACGGCGCCAAGCTGTTCGTCAACTACTGCCTGGGCTGCCACAGTGCGGTTTCCATGCGCTACAACAAGCTCACCGAACTGGGCCTGACCGACGAACAGATCCAGAAGAACCTGCTGTTCACCACCGACAAGATCGGCGACCTCATGACTATCGCCATGACCCGCCCGGACGCTGCCAATTGGTTCGGCGCCGCGCCCCCAGACCTTTCTGTCATCGCTCGCGCCAAGTCGGCCAACCTGGGCCCCTCGGGCGTAGACTACATCTACACCTTCTTGCGCACGTATTATCGCGATACCACCAAGAAAACCGGCTGGGACAACGCGGTATTCCCAAGCGTTGGCATGCCCAACGTGCTGTGGGAACTGCAAGGCCCGGTCACGTATACTGAAAGTCACATTCACAAAGCCGAACAAGACGGCAACATGGTCTGGCAACGCACAAATACGTCGTACGACCCAATGGGCTATGCCGACACCAAAACCGAAGTCCTTCAGAATTATCGGGGCGGCGAAGCCACCCAGCATAACTTCCAAGGACAAAACCAAGCCGCCTTCGACAACAACGTTGCCGACCTGGCGAACTTCCTGGGTTGGATGGCCGAACCCAACCAGCTTTATCGCAAAAGGCTGGGTGTGTGGGTCTTGCTGTTCCTGGGTCTGTTCCTGGTCGTAGCATGGCGACTTAACGCTGCCTACTGGAAGCATGTCAAATAAGCTACGGCTTCATTGACACCGCAACCCCTGGTTTCTGCCGGAGCGCAACAGGCAAATACTGTTGCGCTCCGGCCCTCCCGCCAGGGCAGCATTTCTAAAATAGGCGTAAAGTAGTACGCCTATTTCATTTTTTTGAGCACGTAATTGCTCAAGTATTTTTTGGATGGGATGCCTCGACATGATGGTTCTCTACTCTGGAACGACCTGCCCTTTCTCGCAACGCTGCCGCTTCGTGTTGTTCGAGAAAGGCATGGATTTCGAAATCCGCGACATCGATCTTTACAACAAGCCTGAAGACATCGGAGTCATGAACCCGTATGGACAAGTGCCCATCCTTGTCGAGCGCGACCTGATCCTTTACGAATCAAACATCATCAACGAGTATATCGACGAGCGCTTTCCGCACCCGCAACTCATGCCGGCCGACCCGGTCATGCGCGCGCGCACCCGCCTCTTCCTGTACAACTTTGAAAAAGAGCTTTTCGTCCATGTCTCGGCGCTTGAAAATCGCGCCACCCCCGACGAAAAAGTGCTTGAGAACGCGCGCCAGAACATCCGTGATCGCTTGTCGCAGCTGGCTCCGCTGCTGCTGAAGAACAAGTTCATGCTCGGAGAAGAGTTCTCCATGCTGGACGTGGCCGTCGCCCCCTTGCTTTGGCGTCTTGACCATTACGGCATCGAGCTTCCCAAGAATGCCGCACCTATCCAGAAATACGCCGAACGCATCTTCTCACGCCCAGCCTACATCGAGGCGCTCACCCCTTCCGAGAAGGTCATGCGCCGCTAAAGCCCATGCCCGCCGGGGCCTAGGCCCCGGGCCCAATGCCTATGTCAATGCCCGAATCCTCTACCAAGCCTTACCTGATACGCGCCCTGCACGAGTGGTGCACCGACAACGGCTATACCCCGCACATCGTCGTCACCGTTGACGCCAACACCGTCGTGCCCCGAGCCCACATACACGACGGCCAGATTACGCTGAACATCGGTACGCTTGCCACCAACCGGCTGGTCCTGGGCAATGAATACATCGAGTTCCAAGCACGCTTCAGCGGCGTCACTGAACATATCTTTGTGCCTGTGGCAGCGGTTTCCGCCATCTATGCCCGAGAAACCGGCGCCGGCATGGGGTTCGAGGTGCAAGAGTCGCAGGCTTATCCTGGCAGCGGTGACGTCTCTGCCGATACCGCCGAAACCAGCGAGACTGCGGCATCCGACAAGCCCGACCCCACCGACGACGACCCGAAACGGCCACGGCTGACCATCGTTAAATAGGCAGAACACTGCCTTTAGCCGGCTTGGCTTAGCTGGTAGAGCGGCGCATTATATTTGTAGCCCCCGAAAGTGCTGCTTTGTTTCCTGCACACCACTTGCCGCTTCGATCACCAAACTACCGGTGTGCTAATCTAATTGAGCATTGCCAATCAATTCTCGTAGTGCCTTAACGCTTCACGAGGTGTAATCCAATATCATCTGCCTTGCGCTGGCAGCCATATCTGCTGGTTTCCGTCCGAAGCACGCAGGATAGAACCCAACAAAAGGTGAAATTTATGCTGTATGTCGACATTCCGAGCCGTATCGAGTTTTCCCTGCTGGCAAATCAGCGTGCCGATGCCTGCGTTTCAATATATCTGAAGACCACGCCCATTACTCAGGACGTTCAGGCTTCCCGCATCCAAATGGGCAACCTCGTCAAAGAGGCGCAAACACAGCTCGAGGAAGCCGCGCTGGATAAAAGGCGCTTGGGCGCACTGATCGACAACCTCAACGACCTTCTCGATGACGACAAGTTCTGGCGCTTCCAGGCAAACAGCCTGGCCGTTTTCGCGACACCGGATAACGTTCAGACTTATCGGCTCGCGAACGACCTTGTTTCCATGGTGCAAGTCGCAGACAGGTTTCATGTCAAGCCCTTGTTCCGTGCAATCACCTTCCCGCATACCGCATTCATTCTCGCGCTGTCCGAGAACGCGGTGCGTCTCTTTGAACTAAACGCAGATCAACCGGCCCTTGAGGTTGAAGTACCTGATCTGCCCAAGGACATGGCCTCCTCTGTGGGTCGCTCCCCGAACAATGAGCGCGTCTTCGCAAGCCGCATACGCGGAATGGAAGGCCATAACGTCCTGCTTCGACAATATGCGCGTGAAATCGACGCAGCGCTGCGGCCCATTCTCGCCGGTCGCGAAACACCGTTGGTCCTCGCCGCAGCAGGACGGCTTGCCGATTTATTCAAACAAGTCAGTTCATATTCGAACATCTTGCCCGATACAATCGCAGAAAGCCCCGACCATCTGACCGAGGCCGAACTGACCAAGCGCGCGCGACCGGTCCTCGACAACGCCTATGCCAAGCAGATTACAGACATCAAAGCACTGTATGAAAAACGGGCAGGAGAGCGCCGTACCACAACGGACATTTCCGATGCAGCCCGTGCAGCTACGTTTGGCGCGATCCAGACGCTCATGGTCGACATTGACGCGGTCGTGCCGGGCTTTGTTGATGATGAAACCGGCGCGGTATCCTTCGTCGATTCGGACGACGCCAAGGCCTACGGTGTGATCGACGAGATCACTGCCCGGGCATTCTCCAGTGGCGCCAGAGTACTGGGAGTGCGACGCAAAGACATCCCCGGTGGCCATGACCTTGCGGCGATCCTGCGCTATTCCCTCTGACAGCCAGCCGGATGAACTGACGTAGCGCCGTTCCTCCGGCCGGCCCGAAACAACGAATCTCCATGCCTATTAGAACAATCCTGGTCACCCTGGCACTTCATGGCGACAGCGAGCGAGTCGCTGGCCGGGCGGTTCAACTGGCCAATCAGCATAAAGCCAAGCTCGTGTGTGTCCATGTCATCGAAGATATGGACCCGTTGAGCTCCGATCTCCCGCCGGCCATTGATGCACCGACGCTCATCGACAGAATCAAAGATCAGCGCAGGTCTGAACTTCAGCGCTTTCTGGACGCGGCAGAAAAGCCGCCCACGATTCATGTGGAAACGGGAAAACCCCATGGCATCATTGAGAGTCTGGCCCATTCATGTGGGGCCGATCTGATCGTGATCGGACCGGGCGTTCCCAGGAATTTACGCGAGAAAGTGTTCGGCTCTACGGCCGATCGCGTGGTCAGATGTGCTCCGTGTCCCGTGCTTGTGGTCCGCGAGAATGCGAGCGCGCCTTATAGACATATCGTAGTGGGAGTGGATTTGTCCACTCATGCTCAAGCAGCTGCGTTATGGGCTTCCCATTTATCTCCAGAGGCTTTGCGCGAGCTTATCCACGTCTTTGAAATTCCGCTAGTGGTCGAACAGGCCATGCACGAAGCCGGCACTTCCCAAACTGACATTGATCAATATCGAGACGCCAGGGCTAAAAAAGTACGTCAGCAGATCTTGAACATCTACGGAGAAAACGGCCGGCTTCCAAAGATGATGCGTGCCAGAATCGTCAGAGGGGATGCTCCCACTGCACTTATTCGGGTCTCGCGCCGAAAACAGGTCGATCTAGTGGCTCTGGGCACCCAGGGCGCAAACGCAGTGGCGCAACACCTGCTTGGAAGCGTCGCCCGGGAAGTTCTCGCCGGAGCAAAATGCGATGTTCTGGTAGTGCCTGCTACCGCAGCCTGAACACGCTTGTGCAGGAACCGGGGCCACACGGAATGCACCCTCTTCGGCGCCCTTGAGAACAATAAGATGCAGCTGAGTGCAAGCAATCTATCTCTGCTACAATGTTGCGCTGTGCCGGCTTAGCTCAGTTGGTAGAGCAGCGCACTTGTAATGCGAAGGTCAGGAGTTCGACTCTTCTAGCCGGCACCACAGTTATCAGGGTACATACGCCAATCCTTCGGGGTTGGCGTTTTGCTTTCCATGCTGTGTACTGTGTTGGCTCACCAATCGATATGGTATGAAAGGCCAAATGAAGAGGCGGCCGGTTGTAGGCCCAGCTTTCTGTGACAGTCGTATGTTCTTTTCATATCCACACTCGGCCTATAAATCCAGCATCTTCTTCAACAACGATACCAACTGCAGCGCTTCTTGTTCTGATAGCCGTCTGGCCAGACTATTCTGATAATCCGGCGTCAGTATCGCAGCTTGCGCCACCAGGCTCCTTCCAAGCTCAGTTAAGTACAGGCCCCAGGCACGGCGGTCGCTGGCCATGCGCACGCGCTTCAGCAAGCCTTTTTGTTCGCTGCGCTTAGCCAGATCGCTAAACGTATTGCTGTCAATACCTACGGCTTGGGCCAGGTCAATTTGCGTTGCCCCAGGCATGCGATTGATGGTAAATAACAATGCCAGCTGACGGGATGTCGCGTCCAAGCCCGGATAGGCGCCCACAAACTCTGACTCGGCATAGAAATGCGCGCGACGCAGCAAGTGCGAAAGCAGTTGCTGCACTTCGAAACCCACCGGCACCGTCATCGCGTCCGTCTGGTTCTCATCGTAACTGACGCATTGATCCACATTCATTCCATTCTCGTCCGCTTTGTATTTACCCGATACGCCCATATCCGCGTTGGCCGGCTTACGGGCTGGCATTTCCCGTGCGGGCCCCGCAATTTAAGTCACGGCCTGCCGGACCGCGTAAGCTGGATCCTTCCAGGTTTCGGTATCAAGTAGATCTTGCATTATTTCGACCGCACGCGCGACGTCTGAAAAACCGAGGTACAGAGGCGTAAACCCAAACCGCATCACGTCCGGCGCTCGAAAGTCACCGATTACACCTCGGGCTATCAAGGCCTGCACCATCGGATAAGCATGCTCGAACTGTATGGAGACCTGGCTTCCACGCTGCTCGGGGCGCGTGGGGGTAATGCACCGCAGCGGGTATGCCGACAGCCGCGCTTCTACCAAGTCCATGAAGTATTGCGTCAGCTGCAAGCTTTTTTCACGCAACGCGTGTAGATCGACTTCGTCCCAGTCGTCAAGCGCCCCGCTCAGACAGCGCATGGACAGCATCGCCTGCGTGCTTGTCTGCAAGCTTTGTACGCCTGGCGCCGGGGTGTAGTCGGTGTCGAAATCAAAAGGGCGTGCATGCCCCCACCAGCCCGCCAAAGGTTGTTCCAACCGGGCATGATGACGTTCCGCCACGTAGGCCAAGGCTGGGGCTCCGGGGCCGCCGTTAAGATACTTATACGTGCACCCCACGGCAAAATCGACTTGGCAGGCATCCAGCTCAATAGGCATGGCGCCTACAGAATGGCATAAGTCCCACACCGCCAGCGCCCCCGCCTGGTGGGCGATTGCCGTTAACGCTGCCATGTCTTGCAATACACCGCTGCGGTAGTCGACATGGTTGACGAGCACCACCGCTGTGTCTTCATCGATCAACTCTTCAAGGGTGTCTCCGTCGCGGCCCGAAAGTTTTAGTTCGACTCCAGGAAAATGCCGTGCCACGCCCTGGGCAATGTACAAATCAGTGGGGAAACTACCGGCCTCGGCGACGATGCGACGGCGCCCCGGGCGTAAAGTAAGGGCGGCATGCAAGAGCTTATACAAGTTCAAGGTAACCGTATCGCACACAATTACCTGTTCAGAAGCCGCCCCTACCAAGGGAGCAATACGGCTACCCAGCGTTTTAGGCAGCTTGAACCAGCCCGCCGTGTTCCAGCTGCGGATCAAGCCCTCGGCCCATTCGTCGTGGGCGGCCCGCTTCAGCGCCGCCAGGGCGGCATGGCTGGCAGGGCCCAAAGAGTTTCCGTCCAGATAAATCACGTCTTCGGGCAAATGAAAGCGCTGCCGAAATTGGCGCAGCGAATCTTGTTCATCCAATAGGGCTGCGTCCAGCCCGGCCATTGATGTATCGGGTGTCGTCATGGTGATCTCTCGAAGTGTTTCAACGTCAACGCAATATCGCTTTGCGTGGTCAAACAAAGTTCATTCCGGGCGGACAGACGGCGGCGGCGCGCAGCACGGAGCCGACCTGGGCCGCCAGCATTTCCGTCCCCGAAACTCCTACGACCGGCTGCACCTTGCGGGACTCATGCACGGAACCGTCTTTACCCTGCGCGCGTACTTCGGCGATAGCCACTTTTAAATTTGGATCGGCGATCAACACCGCCCGGCAGCGGTCCAGGCCAACGGTGGCCAAGGCGCAGGTTGTCATGGTATTGACGTTGCGGGGAAACAAGCGCGCGATACCGCGGACAGGGCCGTCGTAAACAACCGTCGCCTCATCAAAGCCGGATGCGGATATTCCGCTATCACTGAAGTCGATATTGTCGGGATGTTTTTTAAAGGTAATGGTGACGGCTTCCCACATATCCCGTACTTCGACCAGATTGTCCAGGCCGATCAAGGCACCGTGGGGTATGAACAAGCGTCGTCCGCTACTTTGCGCGGCTTGCGTAAGGCGCGTCGCAAGCTCGCCGTCCGCCAGGGCATTGACCGATAAAGGCAGATAATCGGCCCGACGTAAAAAAGCTTCACCGTGATTCAACGTAATCAACGGATGCGCGCATTCGACGATTAAGTCGGGGGCATAGTCGGCAAAGCGGCTCAGGTCATCAAGCACAATAGACTTCGGCAGGCCTGCCAGTTTGCCGCCATCCCGGTTCCACACGAAAGCAAGCTCCAGACCCCATTCAGGGTGGCTATTGATCGTTTCGCATAGGTGCCGGCCAATAAACCCATATCCTGCCACCCCTACCCGGGTTCGAACCGACGACAACATAACTTCCTCCATTGACCGATGCCCAAGAAGCGCGGTGTTATAGACCTGTCCCACTGACCTTACGGCCCACCAAATAAGGCCAGCCAATTGTCAGCAGGACAAACAGACCCGTTACCAGCTTTAAATCGGATGGATTGAGCCCCAGCGCCAAGGCCAGTGATGACAACTGGTAATACACGACAGCTCCAACAATGGGCGCTGCTATCTGACGC
>NZ_JBIQLE010000025.1:0-51769 GCF_044464525.1 Pusillimonas sp. | reverse complement strand
GGTCGACTTCGAACGCATGGATGCCCGCATGGCCGAGACGGCCCAGACAGTGTCCCAGGTGAACGTGACCAACCAGGAAATGAACGAAGCCATTGCCCGCATCGCCACCCTTAGCGCCCAGGTTCAGAACCGCATGGTCACCATGAGCGATCAGGTGCACGGAGTACGCAACAAGACAGAAAGCCTGCAGCGGCAACTGACTGTGTTGCGCACCGGCGACACCTCGTTCGACTGGCTCGCCCAGGTGTTGCAGCATCTGCGCTCGTCCTGCGTCAAGCTGTTGCGGCAGGCGCACGAGCAGGGCCTGGATATTTTCGATCGTCAGTATCGGCCCATCGCGGGCAGCAACCCGTCGCGTTATCACACCTTGTATGATTCGGCCCTCGAGCCCATGGTGCAGCCGGTGCTTGACCGCATCCTGGCTGAGATTCCCTCGGGACACTATGCGGTGCTACTGGACGAAAATGGATACTGTCCTACGCATAATTCCCGATATTGTCAGGAACCTACCGGCGATGTGGCGCACGATACCGTTCATGTCAGACATAAACGCATCTTTGCGGATGATTTCAGCCTCGCTGCCGTGAAAAACCCAAGGGGCGTGCTTTGCCAAACCCATATGCGGGATACGGGCGAAATCATAACCGACCTGTCGCTGCCCCTTGACATCGCGGGCAGGCGTTGGGGCGCGGTGCGCCTGGGCGTCGACTACAACAGCTTTGACGAAAAATTTCGCGGCAAGGGGTAGTTGTTGCACCCCCCTTCGCCGGCCGGCTCCGGGTCGGGCGAATTAAGCCGGTTTCACCGCCTTGCTTCGGCGATCACGATGCGGCCCAAGTTACTAGAATCTACCGTGATTATGGGTAATTTGCGCGCGTGACACTAAATGGCTGAGGACAGCGACCTCGAAAAAACCGAAGCCGCCACCCCCCGGCGCCTTGAAAAGGCGCGTGAAGAAGGGCAGGTGGCGCGTTCGCGCGAGCTCAATACATTCATGCTGCTTGGCTGCGGCGTGGCCATGTTATGGCTTACCGGGGCCTTTCTTTACCGCTCACTCAATGGAGTGATAAGGGCCGGCTTATGGTTCGATCCACGCATCGCCAAGGACACGAGCGTCATGACAGCGACTGCGGCCCAATCTGCGTTCCAGGCTCTGACCGGGCTGTTGCCCATATTCGGTGCGCTTGTGGTGGTGGCTATTTTCTCGTCCGTGGCATTGGGCGGGCTGGTGTTTTCCTCAAAGGCGTTGCAGCCCAAGTTCGAGCGGCTGAACCCTCTTAAGGGTGTAAAGCGCATGTTCTCCGCCCAAACCCTGGTGGAGCTGCTCAAGACTTTGGCCAAGGCGGCGGTAATCGGCGGCATCGGCGCGGCTGTCATTTGGAACTATCGCGAAGAGATGGTCTCGTTGATGCACACCACGCCGACCGAGGCGCTTACGGCCGGCATGAGGCTGGTGGCATTGTGCTGCGGCCTGATCGTTGCGGCGCTTATTCTTATAGTGGGAATAGATGCGCCGTGGCAGCTATGGAGCCATCACAAGAAAATGCGCATGTCGCGCCAGGACGTCAAGCAAGAGCACAAGGAAAGCGAGGGCGACCCGCACGTCAAGGGCCGTATTCGCCAGCAGCAACGGGCCATGGCACGAAGGCGCATGATGTCCGAGGTGCCGGCCGCCGACGTCGTCGTCACGAACCCCACACATTATGCTGTGGCCCTGGCCTACAGCGAACAAGGAACAGGCGCCCCTCGGGTGGTTGCCAAGGGTTCAGGCCTGATCGCCGCGCGCATCAGGGAAGTCGCCCTGGAATACAAAGTGCCTTTGCTTAGCGCACCGCCCTTGGCGCGGGCGTTACATCACCATGTCGAAATCGGCCATGAAATCCCCGCAGCCCTGTATGGCGCAGTGGCTCAGGTTCTGGCATGGGTCTATCAATTGCGCACTTGGCAGCCGGGCCATGGCGCGGCGCCCATGCGTCCGGAAGACCTGCCGGTTCCGCCCGATCTTGACCCGGCGAACAAGCGCGGCCACGAGCCGCTAGCCTCATGAATCAAATATTTTCGTTGTTGAGAACAGACGGCATGCATCACGCCCGGATGCTGGCGGGGCCGATACTGATCCTCATGGTCATGGCCATGATGATCCTGCCGCTGGCCCCGGTGGTGCTTGACCTGCTGTTCAGCTTTAATATTTCGCTGGCTGTCATGATTTTGCTGGTGGCCATGTTCACCAAAAAGCCACTGGATTTCGCGGCATTTCCGGCTGTGCTGCTGTTTGCCACGCTGTTGCGCCTGTCACTTAATGTGGCCTCGACTCGCGTCGTGCTGATGCACGGCCACAAAGGGCCGGACGCCGCCGGCCAGGTTATCGAAGCATTCGGCCACTTCCTGGTTGGCGGCAATTTCGCAGTCGGCATCATCGTTTTCGTCATTCTGGTCATCATCAACTTCATCGTCATCACCAAAGGCGCCGGACGCATTGCGGAGGTCGGTGCGCGTTTTACGTTGGACGCCATGCCGGGCAAGCAGATGGCCATCGACGCCGACCTGAATGCCGGCCTGATCGGCGAAGACGACGCGCGCCGTCGGCGCGCCGAAGTGTCCCAAGAGGCCGAATTCTATGGCTCGATGGACGGCGCCAGCAAATTCGTGCGCGGCGATGCTGTGGCTGGGCTCTTGATCATGGTGATCAGCATCATCGGCGGATTGATTGTCGGCGTCGCCCAGCACGGACTCAGCTTTTCCGAGGCGGGGCGGGTGTATACGCTGTTGACCATCGGCGACGGGCTGGTGGCCCAAATTCCAGCACTGATCATTTCAACCGCGGCAGGTGTGGTCGTATCCCGAGTGGCCACGGATGAAGACGTGGGCCATCAGATGGTCAACCAGTTGTTTGCCAACCCCACGGTGATGTTCATCACGGCGGGCATTCTGGCCGCCATGGGCGCCATTCCCAATATGCCGCACTTTGCTTTCCTGTCCTTGGCGGCGGCGTTGGCCGGCACGGGTTGGATGCTGCACAAGCGTCAACGCGCGGTGCTGGTCGAAAAGGCTCGAGAACCCATGAAGAACCAGGAAGCTGCAGACGCAGCCGCGGCTGAAGCAAGCTGGGATGACGTCTCGCTGGTGGACCCCCTGGGGCTTGAGGTTGGCTATCGGCTTATTTCCTTGGTGGACCATGCCCAAAATGGCGAGCTCCTGCATCGCATCCGCAGCCTGCGTAAAAAATATGCTCAAGACGTGGGTTTCTTGCCGCCCGTTGTTCACATACGCGACAACCTCGAGCTCAAGCCGAACGAATACCGCATTCTTCTTTCGGGTGTGGAAGTGGGTCGAGGCCAAGCCATGCCGGATCAGTGGTTGGCCATTGATCCGGGTGAGGCAGCGATGACGCTGCCCGGACAGATGACGACCGATCCCGCTTTTGGGCTGCCCGCGGTGTGGATCGACGTGTCATTGCGCGAACAGGCGCAGATCGCGGGCTACACCGTCGTGGATGCGGGGACGGTGGTGGCCACTCATCTGAATCATCTCATGCATCGCTACGGAGACAGCCTGCTGGGCCGTCAAGAGGTCCAGAGTCTTCTGGATCACGTCGGCAAAGAAGCTCCAAAGCTGGTGGAAGACCTGGTTCCCAAGACGATATCCCTGTCGCAGCTGCAAAAGCTGCTGCGCGGCTTGCTGCGCGAAGAAGTACCCATTCGCGATATGCGCACCATCATCGAAACGCTGGCCGAACACTCGCCGCGCCTGACGGCGGCCAATCCCAACGGCACCGGGCCGGATGCGGGCGAACTGCTTGCCGCCACACGGGTAGCGTTGGGCCGGGCCATCACTCAGCACTGGTTCCCCGGAGAAGGCGACCTGCGGGTCATTGGCCTGGATCCCAAACTGGAGCGCGTGCTGGGCCAAGCGCTTGCAACAAGCGGCGCTCTCGAGCCCGGCTTGGCGGAAAGCCTGCTGCATGACGCAGTCGCGGCGGTCCAGGCTCAGGAAGCGAATGGCGATGCCGCGGTTCTGGTGGTTCCGGGTCCGTTGCGCGCTTCGATTTCGCGTTTCCTGCGCCATCATTTGCCCCAATTGGGCGTGCTTTCCAATTTTGAAATCCCCGATGAGCGCGTCTTGCGCGTCACTTCGGTCATCGGCGGTAATGCCTCATGAATGTAAGTCGTTTTTTTGGCGCCACCAGCCGTGAAGCCATGCGGCAGGTTCGGATGGCGCTGGGGCCGGATGCCCTGATCGTGTCCAATCGGCGGGTTAACGGCGGGGTGGAAATCCTGGCGACTGATCAGACCAGTGTGCCGCAGGCTATTGCGTCCGCTACGGCGCCTACGCCGCCACCGCCGGTCGCAACACCGGCCGCAACACCGGCGCCCAGGCCGCCGGCGGTAAGCCCTGCTGATCTCATGCAGGCGCTCGGCGCCATGAAAGGCATGCTCGAGAACGGTTTCGACGAGTTGCTTTGGGGCGCCCAATTGCGCAAGGCCCCTTTGGCCGTCACGGTGTTTCAGAAATTGCTGGCCATGGGGTTCAGCACTGCATTGCTGCGCGCCATGCTGAAGCGCTTGCCGGACACCTCCTTGGAACGTGTCGCCATGCAGTGGTGCCGCGACGAGCTGGTGGAACACCTGCCGGTATTAAGCGATGAAGACGCCTTATGGGCTCCGGGTTCGGCGCTGGCGCTGGTGGGTCCCACCGGCGTCGGCAAGACCACCACTGTGGCCAAGCTGGCGGCCCGCTGCGTGCGCCGCTTTGGCGCGTCAAGCCTGGTATTGATTACTACAGATACCTATCGTATCGGGGCTCACGAGCAATTGAAGATTTACGGCCGCATGATGGGTATTGCCGTCTACGTCGCACAAGACCGTACCGAGCTTGCGCGGCTGATCGCAGCCACTGACCCCGATACGCGCATCCTGGTCGACAACGTGGGCATCAGCCAGCGCGACCGCCACGTGGGTGAGCAGGCTGCCATGCTGAACGGCTTGCCCCGTACGGTCGAGCGGCTGTTGGTATTGAACGCGGCCAGCCAGGGCGATACCCTGGACGAGGTGGCGCGCGCCTACACAACCGACGGCGGACGCCGTCCGGTGGGCTGCATTGTCACAAAGCTGGACGAAAGCACTCGGCCCGGCCCGGCTCTGGATATCGCCATACGCTATCAATTGCCCATTCATTACGCATCGACGGGCCAGAAGGTGCCCGAAGATTTGGCATTCATGGATGCCGAGAGCTGGGTGGATCAAGCCTTGACGCCCACGCAGCCGGCATCGGCCCTGTTTTCGCCCAGTGCGGCCGATCTGGCCGCGCTGCTGGAGGGGCCAGCGCCCGATCTGCCTTCAAAGCATTCGGCGACGCCGGCGGCCTGGGCTGGATCACAGCGACCCGGCCTATTGGCTTTGGCCGGAGGCAGCTCCATTTTGCCCAACGAAGCGCTGTTGCGGGCGGCTTGTGCCGAGCTGGATTCAGGCGAAGTCTATTCGGGCGCCTACGGCCAATGGCGGCGTATCGTTGCCGGGGCCGGCAAAGGCGCATCCTGGCGGCCGATGGCGGCGGCACGCAACGAATTGGCCTTGCTGGGTCAAGAGCGTATGTTGGCCATGCACGACGTTTTTGCTTCGCCTGTTCACCCCGAGCGGGGCAAGATGCACGCCATCGTCCTGGTGGCGGAACGGGGTCAAGCCCTGACCTCTCCTTGGCAGCAATGGCCGGTGGGCCAAGGGTGGCAGGCCTCGGACGGGACCTCCGGACCCGAGGCGATGTCGGCCGTTGGGCGCCTGCGCCGACAGATCGATTTTTTGAGCCAGGCATCCGGCGCCCCTTCCATCGTTCATGTTTTCGATTATCCGGGGCAGCCGCTTCTGCGCGATCTATGTTCGCGATCCATGCCTTGGCTGGCCCATAGCGCCGGCGCCACTCGTATAGAGGCGCAGGAATGCGCTACGACCTTGGCGGCACATGCCAAAACGATGGACTATCGCTGTCTCGATTCTGCGTTGTCGCGTTTGGATCATGCGGCATTCCAAGGGGTGCCGATTCAGGATGTCGCGCTTTGGGCGGCGGAAAGCCCGGTCGAGCTGACACGCCGCGGGGCGTATCCATTGCCGGTGCGGCAGGTATCCGTGCGCCTGATCGATCGGCGCGAAGGTCGTGTGCTTCGAACGATTCATGGCTTGAGCAACTTGCCGCCCGAACAAGACTCCTTGGATACCCTTGCGATCTGGCTGGTGTTGCGATCTGAAGCGCGAACGGCGTCGCGATTTTCTGCGGGGATGTGGACCTTGCTGCAAGAGGCGGGCGCCGGCCGAACTATTGGCGAACGGGCGGCCGCAGCCGTGCAGATGAGCTTGGCCGCTTGGCATGCCGTGCAGCAACAAAAATCCGTATGTGGTGCGCTGGCCGCGCTGGCCGGCGGCAAGGGTTTGCGCCCGGCGGCTTTGCCGGCGGTTATGTCGAGATTGTTCGCGGTAAAGGAACTGCTGGAGGACCCGGCGGCGCATTAGCCGGGAACGGCGCTATCCGGCAGTGATGGTTTTGCGCTGGCCTTTTATTGCGCCGGGCTTGCCGCTGGCATCGTAAAGACCGCTACCGCCGACCAGGGGCTGCAATGCTTGCAGCGCCTGTTGAGTGTGCCTGAGGTAGGTATCGATGGCGGCGCCGTTTGCCGCGTTGAGCCGGCTTGCCTCTTGACCCAGTTCAAATAGTTGTCGGCAGGCGGGGCCAAGCTCTGGATGCGTTTGTGCCGCCTCTTCAAGGCCTGCTCGACTGGGTGCGTAGTCTAATGCCATTAACGCGTTTTCGCGTGCTTTTCCTGCTTTGGCGAGTTGTTCGATACTGTTGTTTTTTTCTTGAGTCGAATTGTTGAGCAGATCGGTCTTGTCAGGCTGATCGAGCGCGTCGGCCTCGACGCGCAGAATATCGATGAAACGCTGGACCAGGTTCAGTTCATTATTGAGGCTGCTTTGCAGGGTTTCGAGCGCGGCGGTCATGGTTCGGGCGATGGGGATGTGAGGGCTATTTAAGCAGTTCGCGCGCGCTGGCCAACAGCGAATCGGCAATGCGGCCGGTATCCACCTTGAGCTGGCCCGAAGCGATGGCGTCGCGGATGGCCTGGACGCGCTCTACATTTACGTCGTTGTCGCCATTTTGCAAAACCGCAAGCTGGCGTGCCGCCGGGCTGAGTTCGACCGTGGCTTTTTCGGGGGCGTTCGAGCCGGCTTTTGCGCCGGTTGGGCTGCGCGAGCCGGTAACGGTGTTGACGGCGGGGTTGCTGGACGAGGAAGTGATCTTCAAGAGAGGCTCCGGTCAGGCAGTGTCACTGACAGTATGTTCAAGTATATGTTGTTACGGTACTGGCGAGAAAAAATTTAGTCGTGATAAGAACTTGTCAAACTATTTTCATATTGCTACATCAGCACCAATACGGTCTGGCCGTTCAAGACTGTGCCACTGACAGTTTGCCCTGACGCTGCACGAACCTGTATCTGGGTGCCTGGCTCGCCGCCTTGCAAGGCCGTGCCGTCGCTGGTTGCCACAAAACCGACTCCGCGCGCCTCCAGGCGCACCACTTGGCCTCGCGCAATCGAATCGGGGCTACGCAAGGCTCTCTCCCGCATGGGCGAACCGGTGCCGATTCTTTGGGTGGTAATGCTGCCGATCAGGCGACCGGGGTCAACTATCGTGCCGGAAGCCAAACGCAGCAAATCGCCGTCCCGGGCAGAGATGTCCGCCGCCGTGATGACAGTGCCGCTGTCCAGGCTACGGCCGGCGACATAATACTGGCCCTCAATGCTGAGTTCGACCTGGGTGTAGCTGGTCCAGGGCGACGGGGCAAGGCAACGCAGCCCGATTGTCATGCGCGGACGCAAACGGCCGTGCGAGGGCAGAAACACCTCGCTTTGGGAGCAGGCCGGCATGCGGCCAATGTCTGGCGGCGTAACGATGATGCGTGCTTCGCCTGCATGCGCGTCGGCCTGATCGCGCAGGAATTCCTCCGCTTGGCGGACAAGGTCTTCGTTCGTCAGGGCGGTGAAAGTTTGGGCCGAGACCGGGGCAAGGCCGCATGCGGCTAGAAAAATAGCGTACAGACAATGCTTGAGCATGCCTGAAATTGTATACACAGGGCTGCGCCGCCATCGGGGGAATTGGACGATAAATAGCGCCTTGTTTCGTAGTTTGTGTTGTCGCACCCGCCATTAACATGGCTTGCATGAGAGAAGGCTCGCCCTTAGGTTGGCCGGTTCCATTATTTATATAGGCAAAGTGCAGATGACAGATCGAATCGGTGCAGACCTGCAATTTTTTCAGAGCGCCATCAACCTGCGCCAGCAGAGGCAAGAGGTGCTGGCGTCCAATATCGCCAACGCCGACACCCCCAACTACAAGGCGCGCGACTTCGACTTCAGGTCGGCCTTGCAAAACGCCATGGGCGAAAGCATGCGCCTGGCCGATACGCACTTGACGCTGACATCCGGCCGGCATATTCCAGCCAAGGCGATAACGCCGGACCCGGCCGAGCTGCTTTATCGCCGGCCATTGCAGCCCAGTCTTGACG
Organism: Pusillimonas sp.; assembly: GCF_044464525.1. Classification (NCBI taxonomy): domain Bacteria; kingdom Pseudomonadati; phylum Pseudomonadota; class Betaproteobacteria; order Burkholderiales; family Alcaligenaceae; genus Pusillimonas; species Pusillimonas sp. Next base: position 43,218 of record NZ_JBIQLE010000025.1, on the reverse strand, counting down.
GCAACACCGTCGACATGGACGTCGAAAGGGTGCAGTTCGCCGACAACACGGTCAAGTACCAAACTGACCTCACCATCATTTCGCAACGCATCAAAGGCCTGATGGCCGCGTTGCAGCAATAACCGGACAGGACGGATACGCAATGTCTTCCATGAGCATATTCGAAATCGCCGGCTCGGCTCTTACGGCGCAGTCGCAACGCATGAACGTGTCGGCCAGCAATATGGCCAACGCCGACAGCGTGGCGGGCCCCGACGGGCAGCCCTACAAGGCGCGCGAGGTGGTTTTCCAGATGCAGCCCGCCGCAGGCCAACCCTATGCGCAGTCGGTTGGCGGTGTGCGTGTGGCCGGCGTGGTCGAAAGCGAGGCGCCGCCGCGCCTGCGCTACGACCCCAAGAACCCGCTGGCGGATGCCGACGGCTACGTCGTCATGCCCAATGTCGACGTGGTGGCGGAAACGGTCAACATGATCTCGGCCTCGCGTTCGTATCAGGCCAACGTCGAAGTCATCAACACGGCCAAGAGCCTGATGATGCGTACGCTTTCCATCGGCCAATAAGGAACCGCCTCATGAGCAACATCAATCCACTGGCCGGCGCGGGCAATGCTTCGCTGCTTGGCGGGGGCGCCGCCGGCGATCTTACCTCGGCGACCCAATCGCAATTCCTGACCTTGCTGGTAACGCAGCTTCAGAACCAAGACCCGCTCAATCCCATGGATAACGCCGAGGTCACTTCACAGATCGCGCAACTGTCCACGGTAAACGGCATCAATCAGCTCAACAACACCTTGCTGGCGCTGTCCGGCCAAATGGATATGTCGCAGTCGATGCAGGCCGCCAACCTGATCGGCAAAGACGTGCTGGTGCCGGGCGAGAAGATTTCGCTGGGCAGCACCGAGGTTGACGGCGTAAGAACCCCGGTGGCCACTCCTTTTGGGGTGGACCTGATCTCCGACGCGGCCAAGATGATCATCACCATCCAGGACGCCAGCGGGAAGGCGGTGCGGCAGATCGAACTGGACGAACCGCACAGCGCGGGCGTGCTGAGCATGCAGTGGGACGGCATGGACGACTCGGGCCTGCCCGTGGGCGACGGCGCCTACACCGTGCACGTGGCTGCCATGGACGCCGAGGGCGAGCTGGTGGCGTCCGAGGCGCTTAGGTCAGGCCGTGTGTCCAGCGTGGCTTATGCCTCCACGGGCTTGCAGCTCGAGCTTGGCCTGGCGGGCACTTATTCCCTTTTCGACATTCGCAAGATTATGTAGCACAGCGTCGATGCGACGGATTCGTCTCGTCGCGCGGCTTCATTTGAATTAAATACACAACGAGGTTAGATCATGGGTTTCGGACAAGGCTTAAGCGGGCTGAACGCAGCTGCACAGAATCTGGACGTCATCGGCAACAACATCGCCAACTCGGGTACCGTGGGCTTCAAGTCGGCATCGGCCACGTTTGCCGACGTATACGCCAGCAGCAAGGTGGGCCTGGGCGTGCAGGTGGCCAGCGTCAATCAGCGCTTTACCGTGGGCACCATCAGTTCCACCGGCAACCAGTTCGACATGGCCATCGACGGCGCCAAGGGCCTGTTCCGGGTGCAGGACCCCAGCGGCAACATCCTCTACACCCGCAACGGCCAGTTCTTCGCCAATAAAGACAACTACATCGTCAACGCTCAGGGACATCGCCTTACGGGCTATGGCGTCTCGGGCACCGACCTTGGCCCCATCATGGTGCCGGTGGGCAATATCCCGCCGCGCGCCACTGACGGTGTAACGACCAAGACCAACCTGGACGCGAACGCGCCGGTGATTCATCCGAATCCGTCGGCGATGGTGCCGGGCGCCATTGTGCTGGACGATGGCTCCAATCCGGCCGTCACTCACAGCTATACGGTCAACGCCGATGGTGAGGTCGTGTGGGGCGCGCCCGGGGCCCCAGCCCCAGGTGTTTATACGACGGGGGACGGGGCGTCGACTGTTACGGTCGTCGCTGCGACGCCCTTGGCCGCTGACACTCTGCCGGCGCCGGATACAGGCGCCGGTGAGGTTGCATTCGTTCCCGCCGTCGTCGGCCATCCGTTCGATCCGAACAATGCCGACAGCTTCACCCATTCGCTGCCGATCTCGGTTTACGATTCGCTGGGCAACGCCCATCAACTTACCCAGTACTTCGTCAAGCGTGAAAGCGCGACGCCGGGCGAGAGCTCATGGGAGGTCTACTACCGCTTGAACGGCGCCCCGATCGATTCGCATCCTGATACGAATCCTGCTCAGCTTACGTTTTCGAGCAGCGGCCTGCTGCTAAGCGGCGGCACGCAGCCGATCAGCATCAACAATCCCGGCGGCGCGAACTCGCCGGCCGAAGACCTGAACATCAACCTCAGCTATGCCGGCTCGACCCAGTTCGGCGGAGACTTCTCGCCCAACTTCACCCAGACGGGGTACGCCACGGGCGAATACGCGGGCATGTCCATTGCCGAGGACGGCGCCATCGTCGCCAACTACACCAACGGCGAGTCGCAAGCCATGGGCTACATCGCGCTGGCTGACTTCAACAACCTGCAAGGCCTGCAGCCCGTGGGCGGCAACGCCTGGGTCGAGACCGGCGCCTCGGGCGGTCCGGTCGTGGGCCGCCCCGGCAGCAACGGCCTGGCCACGCTGCAAGGGCAGTCGGTGGAAGAATCCAATGTGGACATGAGCCAGGAGCTGGTCAATATGATCATCGCCCAGCGCACCTACCAGGCCAACGCGCAAACCATCAAGACCCAGGATCAGGTGCTGCAAACCCTGATCACCATGCGTTAAAGCCGGCCATGGACCGCATCATCTACACGGCCGCCAACGGCGCCAACCGCGTGCTGGACCAGCAGGCGGTGTTGACCAATAACATGGCCAATATCGGCACCACCGGCTTTCGCGAGCAGTTGCTCAACTACCGCTCTGTGCCGGTGGTGTCAGAACAGGGTCTGCCGACCCGGGTTTCCACTGTCGCGACTACGCCCGGCAGCAATATGGAGCAGGGCGTCATGGCCGAAACCGGCAGGGCCCTGGATGTTGCGATAACGGGCGAGGGCTGGTTCAGCGTGCAGACCCCCAACGGCGAGGCCTTCACCCGCGCCGGCGAGTTCGGGGTCAACGCCGACAGCATGCTGGTCAACCGTGACGGCCACCTGGTGATGTCGGCCGACAACATGCCGATAGAGATTCCTGATCGCGGCATTGTGACGATTACCGGCGACGGCACGATTGCGGCGTTGGGCGCGGGCGACAATCCGAACGACATTCAAAACGTCGCTCAACTTAAGCTGGTCAGCCCGCAGCCGGCCGCCCTGGTCCGGGGCGACGACGGGTACTTCCGCGCCGACCCCGATGTCCAGCCCTTCGTGCCGGCCGACCCCAACGTTCGAGTGGTGTCGGGGTTTGTCGAGAAGAGCAATGTCAGCGCGGCCGAAACCATGGTTTCCCTGATAGAGAACGCGCGCCGCTTCGAGATGCAGATGAAGGTCATCCGTGATGCGGGCAGCAATGCGCAGCAGGCGAACTCGATACTTTCCGCCGGGAACTGAATTTAATTTGGATGCGGCAAGCCGCGTCACTGAGGAAAAGCAATGATACGCTCACTATGGACCGCCAAAACCGGCCTGGAATCGCAACAGACCCAGATGGACGTCATTTCGAACAACCTCGCCAACGTCAATACGGCGGGTTTCAAGCGCAGCCGCGCGGTCTTCGAAGACCTGATGTACCAGACCATACGCCAGCCGGGTGCACAGGTGGGCATGGCCAACCAGTTGCCTTCAGGGTTGCAGGTGGGTACGGGCACCCGAGTGGTGGCGACCGAGCGCGTGCACACCCAGGGCAACCTCAACAATACCGGCAACTCGCTGGACATCGCCATCCAGGGCCGCGGGTTCTTGCAGGTGGAAATGCCCGACGGCACCTTCGCCTATACGCGCGACGGCAGCTTGCAGGTGGATCAGAACGGCCAGCTTGTCACTGCCGGCGGTTATCCCATCCAGCCGCCCATCAATATCCCGGACAACGCGCTAAGCATCACCATCGCGCGCGACGGCACGGTATCGGTCACCCAGCCCGGCGCGATCGGCACCAACGTGCAGGTGGGCGAGCTTCAGCTCAGCACCTTCATCAATCCGACCGGTCTGCAAAGCGCCGGTGAGAACCTGTACGTGGAAACCGATGCATCGGGTCCCGCCAATTTTGCCGCGCCCGGCCTGGATGGCGCCGGCCTGGTGCTGCAGAACTATGTCGAGACTTCCAACGTGAACGTGGCTGAAGAACTGGTCAATATGATCACCACGCAGCGTGCCTACGAAATGAACAGCAAGGCGATCCAGACCTCGGATCAGATGCTGGCGCGATTGACCCAGATCTGACCCGCCGGGCCCCGCTTCAACATGCGCAATTATTTTCGCCTATGTCTTTGCAGCCTGCTTGCCGTCCTGGCTACAGGCTGCGCGATGATCCCCCCCGAGCCGGTGGTGACGGGGCCGCTGACCGCGCCGCCGCCCGCGGTGGTGCAAGCGCCGACGCCGCTGGCCAACGGCGCAATCTATCAGCCCACCGCCTATGGCAACTATCCGCTGTTCGAGGACAGGCGGCCGCGCAATGTTGGAGACATCGTTACCGTCGTCATCCAGGAACGGACCAATGCAGCCAAGAACGTCGCCACGTCATCCAATCGCAGCGGCAGCGCCAACCTGGGCCTTGATGTCGTGCCATCGTTCTTCCCGCCCGGACTGGGGCCGCAGCAAGGCTTCGACATAGGTGGCGGAAACAATGCCGAGGGCACAGGCTCAAGCCGCGCAGACAATATGTTCAACGGCTCGTTGACGACCACCGTCATCGGGGTCTTGCCCAACGGCAACCTCCAGATCGCGGGAGAAAAACAAATTGCCATCAATCGCGGCAGTGAGCACATCCGCTTCTCGGGCGTGGTCGACCCACGCTCGATCACAGGCTCCAATACCGTGTCTTCGACTCAGGTGGCCGATGCGCGCATCGAGTTTCGCAGCAAGGGGCGCATGGACGAAGTGCAGACCATGGGCTGGCTGCAGCGGTTTTTCCTGAATATTTCACCCTTCTGAGGACGGTTGTGCCGCTTAGATTCAACCAATTCTTCTCCTCGTCGGCCCGGATCGGGCGCATCGCCCTGAGCCTGCTTCTATTGGCCGGGCTGTTGGCGGTGTCGCCGGCCCAGGCCGACCGCATCAAGGACCTCGCTTCCATCCAGGGCGTGCGCGCCAACCAATTGATCGGCTACGGCCTGGTGGTGGGCCTGGACGGCAGCGGCGATCAGGTGCGCCAGTCTCCGTTTACCCAGCAGAGCCTGACCAATATGCTTTCGCAGTTGGGTGTCACGGTGCCCCAAGGCACCAATATGCAGGTCAGGAACGTCGCAGCCGTGATGGTCACCGCGCGCCTGCCCGCCTTTGCCAGGCCGGGGCAGATGGTGGATGTGGTGGTTTCTTCGATGGGCAATGCCAAGAGCCTGCGTGGCGGCACCTTGCTGATGACGCCTTTGAAGGGCGCCGACGGACAGGTGTATGCCCTGGCCCAAGGCAACTTGCTGGTGGGCGGCGCGGGTGCGCAGGCAGGCGGCTCCAGCGTGCAGGTCAACCAGCTTAACGGCGGCATCATCTCAAATGGCGCCATCATCGAGCGCGCCGTTCCCACCACCTTCGCCCATGACGGCCTGATCAACCTCGAGTTGAACACTTCCGATTTCAGCGTCACCGACACTGTGGTCGCCGCCCTGAACCGCGAGTTCGGACCGGGCACGGCCTCGGCCCTGGATGCTCGGCTGGTACAGCTGCGCGGCCCGCTTGATCCTGCCGGCCAGACTCGCTTTCTTTCCCGGGTCGAGAACGTGCAGGTCAAGCTGCCGCCCGCGCGCGCCAAGGTTATCGTCAACGCCCGAACCGGGTCCGTGGTCATGAACCGCAGCGTTACCATCGAGGAAGCGGCAATCGCCTACGGAAACCTGTCGGTGGTCATCAGCAACCAGCAACAGGTCAGCCAGCCGGATACGCCCTTCGGCGGCGGCCAGACCGTGGTCACCGAAAATACGCAGATTGAAATGCGCACCGACACGGGCTCCATCCACCGCGTGAACACCAGTGCCAATCTGGCCGACGTTGTCCAGGCGCTGAATGCACTGGGAGCGACGCCGCAAGACCTGCTTTCCATTCTGCAAACGCTCAAGAGCGCCGGCGCACTGCGCGCCGACCTGGAAATTATTTAGGCGGTCGTCATGAGTTTCGTGCGATATATACCCCGGCCAGTCGATACCCCACGCACGGCATTTGATACCCAGGCCTTGTCGCGCCTGCAGGGCAGCGTTGCGAAAACCGGTGGCACCGCCGACCAGCAAAAAGAGGTGGCGCGCCAGTTCGAGGCGCTGTTTCTGCAGCAACTTATCAAGCAGGCCCGCCAAGCCTCCAGCGGCATTCAGGGTTTGTTCCAGAGCGATCAAACGCGTATGGCGCAAAGCATGTCTGATGAACAGATGGCTTTACAGCTTGCCGACCCGGGAATGGGCCTGGCCCAGGCCTTGCTTGATCAGATGCAGGCAAACGGGGACGACAGGAACGTGATGCTCACTGCCGACAGCCCGCCGGAGCTTGCCTCGTCGCGCGACCCGGCACTGCGCTCCCGGGTAGGTCCTGATCGTACTGAGCATGCCTCGTCGATAGGGGCGCTGATCGAAATGTTGTCCGGCACCGCAGTGGGGCGCGCGGCCGGAGCCGCCGTTTCAGCAATACGGGGTGCACCCCAGCACATTGAACAGTTTGTGTCGCGCATGACACATGCCGCACGCCATGCATCTGCTGAAAGCGGCGTACCGGCCGAGCTGATTCTTAGCCAGGCCGCGCTGGAGTCGGGCTGGGGAAGGCGCGAAATTCGCGGTGAGGACGGCAGCTCGAGCTACAACCTGTTTGGCATCAAGGCTTCACCCAACTGGAAGGGCAAGGTGGTCAATATCATGACCACCGAATACGAGAACGGCGTTGCACGCAAGGTAATGCAGCCCTTTCGCGCCTACGACTCTTATGCAGAGTCGTTCGCCGATTACGCGCGCCTGATCAGCCGCAATGAACGCTACAGCGAAGTGGTCAGGGCTGAAAGCCCGCAAGAGGCGGCCCGCAGCATTCAACGCGCCGGTTACGCCACTGATCCGTCGTATGCCGATAAGTTGATTTCCATCATGGGCTATTTCGACAGCCGGAAGGCCTGATATAGCGCTTGGCCAGAAGGAAAGTGCTGCACATTTCGTTAGGGCGCCTCGACAAACGAAGATTAAACAAAGCCGGTTTCCAGCCGTAATACAAGCAGAAGTCTTGCCTGTGCCATCAATGCCGGGCATTAGCAACCAACAGCGGAATCACAATGAATCTAGCGAATCTTGGTCTATCGGGTCTGGCTGCCGCGACGGCGCGCCTGCAGACCGCCGGGCACAACATCAATAATGCTGACACCGAAGGCTATAACCGCCAAACCGTCGTGGTGTCGAGCGCCGGGGGCCGCAACATGGGCTACGGCTTCATCGGCCAGGGCGTACGCACAGACAGCATCGAACGCTCGTACAACAATTTCTTGTACCGTCAGTTGGTCAACGCCCAGACCACAGGGGCTTCCTTGCTGTCGTACGGCAATGAAATCACCCAGATCAATAACCTCTTCGGAGACCGCACGGTGGGCGTCAGCCCGGCCCTGCAGAACTTCTTCGACGGCATGCAGGCCGTGGCATCAGCTCCGTCTGATCCGGCCGCACGCCAGGAACTGCTTGGCCGCGCCGCGAGCCTGGTGGGGCAGATCAACGACGCCAACGCGTTCCTTGATTCCCAACGGCAAAACATCAACACCCAAGTTTCAACTGTCGTAACCCAAATCAACAGCCACGTTGAACGCATCCGCGACCTCAACCAGCAAATCGTCGTGGCCAAGGCATCAAGCTCGGGGCAGCCTCCAAACGACCTGCTCGACCAGCGCGAGCAAGTGCTGTCCGAACTGAACCAACTTGCCGGCGTGCGTGTTATCGAGCAAGACGGCAGCTTCAACATCACCGTTGGCAATGGCCAGGTGTTGCTGGGTGGTGACAGCGTATTCCCGCTGCAGGCCATTCCATCGGCCGACGACCCCACCCGCATCGTGGTGGCATATAGCGCTCCAACGGGCGCCGGCCGAACGACCCTGGTCGAGCTGGCCGACGAGTCGATCTCGGGCGGTAGTTTGGGTGGCTTGCTGCAATACCGCCGGGAAGCGCTCGATTCCGTTCAGAATGACCTGGGCCGGCTGGCTGCCGGGCTGGCCATGGCCGTCAACGATATTCATCGTCAAGGTTATGACGTCAACGGTGCGCCCGGCGAAGATTTCTTCTCTTTGGGTGCTCCCAACGTCATAGAGGCCTCGGGCAACAAGGGCAATGCCGTTGCCGCAGCCCAGCTCACCGATGCCGGCAAGCTCACCGCCAAGGATTACCGCATCGAATTTGATGGCGTGAATTATCAGGCCATCAGCGTGCCCGGCGGCTCGGTCGTGTATCACGGCGACAGCCTGCCCGCGTCGTTCGACGGCGTCGAATTCAATATCTCGGGCTCGCCCGTGGCGGGAGACTCATGGTTGGTGCAGCCCACGCGCAATGCCGCCGGCAGTCTCAAGCTGGCCCTCCAGGATGCAGCACAAATTGCCGCCGCGGGCAGCACGGCGGGTGAGGCCGATGGCGACAACGCCCTGCGGCTCGCCGAGTTGCAAACGGGCAAAACGCTTAACAACGGCACCATGAGCTTGAACGAAGCCTTCTCGCAGATTGTGAACAAGGTTGGCGTCATGACCCAGCAGAACGGCACTGCCGCCAAGGCCCAAGCCACGCTGATCCAGCAGAATTACGCCGCTCAGCAAGCTGTGTCGGGGGTCAATCTCAATGAAGAGTATGTCAATCTCGAGCGTTATCAAGAACAGTTCCGGGCCGCATCCCGTCTGATCGACGTCAGTTCCACCTTGTTCGACACCCTGCTCAGCCTGCGCTCCTGAGCAAGTCAAGGCTTCCGCCAATTTAAGGTTCCAGCCAATCCAGCGTCTATCAAATCGAGGCTGTCAAGATGCGTATCAGTTCTTCTCTTTTCTTTCAGACCGGGCTCAACTCCATCAACGCCCAACAGGCCGACCTGCTGCATTTATATCGGCAGGCGGCCAGTGGGCAACGCATGGTCACCCCGGCCGACGACCCGCTGGCCGCAGCCCAAGCGGTCAACCTCAGCCAATCGCAGTCCTTGAACGAGCGCTATGGCGCCAACCGGGATGTGCTCAAGATGAACCTGGGCAACGAAGAGAACACCCTCAACTCGGTCACTATCTTGCTGCAGGACATCAAGACCCGGCTGGTCGAAGCGGGCAACGGGACCATGTCGGATGCCGATCGGGCTACCCTGGCCGATGTATTGCGAAACTCCAAGGACACCCTGTTCGGCCTGGCCAACGCCACTGACGGAAACGGGCAATACATGTTCTCGGGTTTTGCGGGTTCGCAGCCGGCATTCGCCAAGGACGCAAGCGGCGCGGTAAGTTATGCCGGCGACAGCGGGCAGCGCCTGATCCAGGCCGACCAAACGCGGCGCATCCATGCCGGAGACCTGGGCAGCGACGTGTTCTCCCGGGCCGCCAGCGGTTCGCGAGCCTACATTACGCACGGAGACCCGGGCAATTCGGGCACCGGCGTCATCGGCGCGCCTGCCATCACCGATCCCCAGGGCGCCAATGTCGGCAAGCCATTTTCCATCGAGTTCGCCGATAACGGCGGCGTGCTGCAATATACGGTTCGCGCCTTTAATGCTGATGGCAGCGAAGCACAAGTGGACGGCCCCCACGACTACAACCCCGACACTGTGACGCTCGCGCTTCCCGGCGGGTTGCAGGTGGCGTTTTCAGGCCAGCCTTCGGCAAATGACAAATTCACGATCGAGCCTGCCAGTACTCCGGCCTATGTGGCTCGTGGCGCCGCGGGCAACACGGGCGACGGGGTCGTCGGCCAGCCGGTCATCAACGACCCCAAGGGCGAGCACGTCGGCAAGCCCTTCCGGATCGAATTCACCGACAATGGCGGTACGCTTCAGTACACCCTCCATGCCCTTGATGGCGCCGGTAACCCTGTAGCAACAGACGGCCCGCATGATTACGTTGCCGGCACCACCGAATTCATGCTGCCGGGCGGCGTACAGGTACCGTTCAGCGGAACGCCTCAGGTCGGCGACGAGTTCATGGTCGAACCCGGCTCTGGCATGGCGGCCGACCTTAATGTCTTCGATACGCTTGACGCCATCATTCATGCGCTTGACACGCCTGTCAGCGGCGACCCGGCCAGCCAGGCCAGGCTTGCCAACGCGCTGGCGTCCGCCATGCAGAAGATAGACGTCAACTACGACCAGGTACTGACCGTGCGCGCTTCGGTGGGTTCAAGGCTGGCTGAAATCGACGCCATAGACGCCAGCGGCAATTCGCGCAGCCTAAGCTATGCCAATCAGCTGTCCAAGCTCGAAGACGTTGATTACTACACTGTCACCACCCAGCTCGAGCTGCGCCGTTCCGCGCTGGAAGCAGCCGCGTTGGCATTCAAGAAGATTCAAGGCACCAGCCTGTTCAACATGGGGTCATAAGCGATGAAATCCACACAATGGGAAATTCGGGTCGGCGTTACGGTATTGGTGGTGTGCCTGTGCCTGTTGGTCGTTGTTTCGTCCGGCGCCGGGTGGTACATGCTCAACGAGAACGTTGCGGCATTGCAAGGCGCCGCGCTCGAGGCGGCCACCCAGCGCCTGGGCCAAGCCGTCTGGATCTTCATCATCATTTCTGTGTTGGCCGTCGTTTTGACGGCGGTTTCGTTGCGCATGGTTGCGCGTAATGCGGTGCGTCCGCTTAATTTGGTGGGGCGCCAGCTTGAGGCCTTGGCCGCCGGCGACCTTACCTATCGCGTCGATGCGCGCCCTGAAGAACTTGGCGGGCTGGCACTTGGCCTCAAGCGCGTGCAAGATAGTTTGGCCCGTAGCGTAGGCAACGTGCGTGCCGGCCTTGATCATATCGGCGATAGCGCACAGCGCATTGTTTCGGGCCATACCGACCTAAGCAGTCGCACCGAGCAGCAAGCGGCCGCATTGCAGCAGACAGCAGCCAGCATGGAGGAGCTATCCAGCACGGTCAAGCAAAACGCCGACAATGCGCGACAGGCAAACCAGTTGGCGGTCACCGCATCCGAAGTGGCCCAACGCGGCGGTTCGGCAGTGGGCGAGGTGGTTTCCACCATGCAAGGCATTTCAGCCAGCTCGCGAAAAATATCCGATATTGTCGGTGTCATCGACAGTATCGCTTTCCAGACAAACATCCTGGCACTGAATGCCGCGGTCGAGGCGGCTCGCGCCGGTGAGCAAGGCAAGGGTTTCGCCGTCGTGGCTTCCGAGGTTCGCGCCTTGGCCCAACGCAGCGCCCACGCCGCCAAAGAGATCAAGGACCTGATCGAAGACTCGGTCAAGAAAGTGGCCGAAGGTTCCGATCAGGTTGAGCGCGCCGGCTCCACCATGGAAGAAATCGTTTCCTCGGTCGCACGGGTCACCGACATCATGGGCGAGATCTCCGCCGCGACCGTCGAGCAATCCAGCGGCATCGAACAGATCAACCTGGCGGTGGCGCAGATGGATGGCGTAACCCAGCAAAATGCCGTATTGGTTGAGCAAGCCGCCGGGGCGGCCGAAGAGCTGCGCCGCCATATCGGCAGCGTCGGCCAGGCGGTATCCACTTTCCGTCTGGGTTCCGGCCATCGCGTCATCGATGTCTCGCCCAAGCCCGATGAGCGCCGCGCTGCCTCGCCGGCCAAGGTCGCGGCGCCCGCCCGCGCTTCGCTGGCCTCGCCGGGTGATGAAGCGCGCGGCAAATCCACGCCCGATAATGGGTCGGCGGCTACGGGCGCTTATGGCAGGGCGGCGCCGGCGGCCTTGCCTGCGGCTTCGCGCGCGTCCTCCAAAGCGGCGGATGATGATTGGGAAGAGTTCTGATGGCGGGTGCCCCGCAGGCATTTGGCAAGCGCCGCACGCCGCCGCGCGCTATGCGCGCCCTGGCGGTTGTGGGGCTGCTGGCATCGCTGGCTGCATGTTCCACAACGGGCCGCTCATTCGACACCTCGGAAATGAGCCGCATCATTCCGGGGCAAACCACTCTTGAGCAAGCTTCATCCATATTGAAGGCCCAGCCCGAGAATATCTATCGGCAGCTCGATGGTTCCGCCACCGCGCGTTGGGCAAGCAAAAGCACGCTGCTTACCGACGCGGTGTATTTTCGTCGCGAGCTATCACTGCGATTCGGCAGTGACGGCCGCTTTCAGCACGTGGTGGACAGTGTCAACGTCTTGAGCGAGCCGGGTACGGAACCGCAGGCCATACCGCCACGGCAGCCCGATAGCGTTCAGGCGGATAGCGTCGACCGGGTCATGCCGCGCGGTGTTCCCCCAAGCTTCCCGTATGGTCCGGCCAAATTCGGCGACGGCCCGGTAGTGGTGTACCCGGTGCGCTGATTTTTCCCCGGGCTTGTCTACAGCCCCGCCAGCGCGTGGACGAGACGCGCCATGGCCTGGTGGCCGGAATCGAAAAGCCGGCTTATGAAGGGCGCAGTTTGGGGCAGCACCACCGTAAGCAATATCAAGCCGACCATCAAACTGATGGGAAAACCCACGGCAAAGACCGATAGCTGTTGCGCCGTGCGATTCAGGATGCCCAGTGCCAGGCTGATGGTCAAAAGCACAATGATCAAGGGCAAGGCCAGAAGCATCCCGGACACCATCACTTGAGCGCTCCATTCAAACAGCACGCCAAGTCCGTCCAGATTGAAACCGGCCACCGCCGGCAAGATTTCGAATGTGCGCACCAGGCCGCCCAGCATCAGCAGGTGGCCATTCAGGGCCAGGAAAAGCAGCATGGCGATAACATTCATCAAGCGTGCGAGAACGGCAGTGTTGGCGCCCGTGGCGGGGTCGAAAAAAGAAGCGAACGACAAACCCATTTGAAGGCCGATGAATTCGCCGGCGGTCTGCACGGCAGCGAACACAATGCGCATGGTCAGGCCCAGGGCGATACCTATGAACACCTGCTGGGCGGTAATCCACAAGCCCTGGTAAGACGCGGGGGATATGTCCGGCGGGGCCGGCAGGGCCGGCGCCACGGCCATGGCCAGCAAGGCGGACAGCCCTACCTTCACCCGCAGTGGGATCGACGACTCGCTGAATAGCGGCGCCGTGCCCACCAGAGCCAGAATGCGCATGAAGGGCCACAGAAAGGAATTGATCCAGCTGTAAAGCTGTTCGAGCTCAAAGGACACCATCTCTTGTGGACTGGATATGACAGGTCAGGAGACCAGGCCCGGCAGGCTGGTGAACAGTAACTTCATATAGTCAACCATGACGCTGATCAGCCACGGTCCAAGCAGCACCAGGGCGATCCCCGCCGCCAACAGCTTGGGAATGAATGACAAGGTCATTTCGTTGATCTGGGTGGCGGCCTGGAAAATACTGATCACCAGGCCGACCAGCAGCACGACCAGCAATAAAGGTCCGGCCATGGAGAGCGCCACCTTCATTGCCATGTAGGTCATGGACATGACGGTATCGGATGTCATTGCGCGATTCCTATACGGTTACTGATAAAAGCTGCGGGCCAGAGACCCCAGCAGCAGGTGCCAGCCATCCGCCAGCACGAAGAGCATCAGCTTGAACGGAAGCGATATCGTTACGGGCGGCACCATCATCATGCCCAACGCCATCAAGACGCTGGCCACCACCAGGTCGATGATAAGAAAGGGGATGAATACCGTGAACCCGATCTGGAAAGCTGTTTTCAGTTCACTCGTGACGAAAGCCGGAACGAGCACTCGCAGTGGCACATCGGCCGGCGAGTCGAACTCGGGCGCTTGAGCCATATTGGCGAATAGCGCGAGGTCGGCTTCGCGAGTCTGGTTGAGCATGAAGGTACGCATCGGCGAGGCCGCGCGCTCAAGCGCCGACTCGAAGGTGATGCTCCCTTCACTAAGCGGTTGATAAGCCTGGGCGTAGACTTCGTCGAATACCGGCGACATCGCGAAAAACGTCAGGAAGAGCGCGATGCCGATGAGCACGGCATTGGGCGGCGAAGCCCCGGTTCCCATGGCGTTGCGAAGCAGGCCCAGCACGATGATGATGCGGGTGAAGCCGGTCATCAACAACAGCATGGCCGGCAGGAACGACAGCATCGTCAGCAGCAGCAGCGTCTGGATGCTTAGCGTATAGGTTTGTGCACCGCTCCCGTCGGTGGTGGCCGTGAGGGCGGGCAGTGCCTGGGTAACGGCGCTTTCCGGGTAAAGCAATAGCGCCAGGCCGAGCCACAGCAGTGCTTTTGGAAGCTTGAATGGGCTCGGACGGTAGGGCACCGATATATGTCTCATGGCCGCATATTGTCCAGGCCCGCATTGCGATTGACGGCCAGGGCGCCGCGCAGCGCCCGCGCGAAGCCGGCCTGTCCTGTCGGCGCAAGAGAAGATTGCCCGGCGCCCAGGCCGGTGTCGCCCGGCGGCATGGTATGCAGCAGGGTAATCTGTTGCGGCGTCACCCCTACGACCAGCCGCGCGTCGTCGACTTGTACGACGACGACACTGGAGCGCGCGCCGAGGCTCTGTGCTGCGATGATCTTCAGCGACTGGCCCGCGCCCGTACGCAACAAGCCGGCGCGGCGCATGAACCAAGCGCCGGCCAGGATAAGAAATACGATGAGCACCAGGCTGCCCACCATGCGCAGCACGTTCGCTTCGACCATGGCATCAGCGCCTGGTGTTGAGCCGGCTTAACCGGTCGGAGGGCGTGATGATGTCGGTCAGGCGGATGCCGTATTTGTCATCGACCACCACGACTTCGCCCTGGGCGATCAGATAGCCGTTGACGAAGATATCCATGGGCTCTCCGGCCAAACCGTCAAGCTCCACCACCGAGCCCTGGCCCAGTTGCAGGATGTTCTTGATGGTCAGGCGTGTGCGACCCAGTTCAACCGAAAGCTGGACAGGGATGTCCATGATCAGGTCGATGTCGCTTTCGCCATCGGCGGCTGTGCCGGCCAAGGGCTGGAAAAGGTCGGCGACGCTGGATGGCGCCGGCGCCTTGGTTGCGTTCTCGGCGGCGGTTTGCTCAGAGAGCGCGCTGGCCCAATCGTCGCTTTGCAGACCTTCGGCCTGGGTGGGGGCATCGGCTTGCCCGGCCGTTTGTTCGGCAAAGGCTGCAGCCCAATCCACGTCCGCCGGCGTCTCCGGCACATCGTTTTCTTTATCGGAATCTTGCTTGGGATCAGTCATGGGATGTCGTGGTTTTTTTAAATTCAGGCTCTGAATGAGACAGAACGTTCAGCACTCTCAGGGCGTACTGGCCGTTGAAGGTGCCATAAGTGCATTCCAGTACCGGCACGTTGCCGGCATGGGCGACAATCGTCCTGGGGATGTCCACCGGCAGGACGTCGTTGACCTTGAGCTTCATGAGTTCGCCCACAGTGGATGAGATAGACGCAAACTCTGCCGTCAACTCGACATCGGCGCTGCGCACCTGGCGCGACAACTGGTGTGTCCAGCGCTGGTCTACGGCGTCCAGCGAAGCTTCTTGCAGAGGCCGGGTCAGCAGGTCGCGCACCGGTTCGATCATGGAGTAGGGCAGGCAGATGCTGAGGTTTCCCCCTGACGCGCCAATCTCGATATTGAACGAGGTGACCACCACTATTTCGTTGCCGCTGGTGATGCTGGCGAACTTGGTGTGCATCTCCGAGCGTATGTATTCGAAGGTGATCGGATATACGTTTTGCCAGGCCTCGCCATAGCTTTCAAGTGTGAGGTTGAGCAGGCGCCGGATGATGCGTTGTTCGGTGTTGGTGAAATCGCGGCCTTCGATGCGGGTGGTATAGCGCCCGTGGCCGCCGAACAGGCTATCGATAACCAGGAACACCAGGTTGGGGTCGAAGGTGAACAAAGAGGCCCCGCGCAACGGCTTCATGGTGACCATGTTGAGGTTGCTGGGCACCGGCAGGTTGCGCTCGAACTCTGAGTATTTTTGCACCTTGATGGTAGAGACTGTAATGTCGGCGTTGCGCCGCATGAAGCTCAAGAGCGTCGAGCGCATCCGGCGGGCAAAGCGCTCGTTGATCAGCTCGAGCGTTTGCATGCGGTGGCGAACTACCCGGTCGGGCGAGCTTAGGTCGTACGGCCGGACGCCGCCGTGCTCTTCGACTTGCGATGCTTCGCTGCTTTCTCCGGTAACCCCGGCGATCAGCGCATCGACTTCGTCCTGCGACAGGAAATTCGAATAGGCCATTTATTGGATCACGAAGGCGGTGAACAACACGCTCGAGATGGCCGGAGAGGCCATTTGCGGATGATACGCAGCGGCGAGTACCGTTTTCAGGCTGCCGGCCATCTTGTTGCGGCCGCCGTTGGTCTGAAGGTCGGACGCCGAGTGCTGAGCCAGCTCGCCCAGAACTCGGTTGCGCACTTCGGGCATGTATTGCATGAGCTGGGTGTGGGACCGCGTATCGTCGAGGCGCAGGGTGATCTCGGTGTAAAGGATCTGGCTGTTGCGTTCTCCGTGGAGCGTAACCGTGAATGGCTCGAGAGTCAGGAAGATGGGCGCGGCCACGACGGGCTGCTCGGTTTCCTGCGTTGGCAGGGCCAGCTGACCGTTGTTGTTCAGGTAATAGTATGCCGCGCCCCCGCCGACGACGAGCAGTATCAGGACGAGCAGAATGGTGTTGAGAAAGCGCATGGCGATAGAGTCAGCGGAAGACAAGAGGTTTGGTCATGGTAAGCATGGTTCAGGCGAAAGTGTCCACCAGGGCGTTCGCGGCGACGGCGCGTCGGGGCGCCGCAACCGAATCGGCCGGGCCGCCGTCGCCGTCGGCTGAGCCAGTGCCGGGCATGCCCGGCCGACCGCCGCCTTCATTGAAGGCGAACCCCGCCTGGCCCTGGTCGCCGACGTGGGTTTCGCCCAGCGAGATGCCCGCTTGGGCCAGTTGCTGGCTCAATTGAGGCAAAGCCGCTTCGACGGCCTGCCGTACTGATGCATGGGCGGATACGAACAACGCACTGGCCATGCCCTCGTTTAGGCTCAGGGTAATGCGCAGCGGCCCCAACTCTGGGGGGTCAAGCCTCAGCTCAGCCGTTTGTGCGCCGCTGTGGGCATCACGGGCAAGCGTGATAACTTGGCGGCCGAAGTCGGCGTTCCAGCCTGATTGATGCATGGGCGTCGTAATGGCCATTGCCGGCCCGACAGGCGGGGCGGTGGTGATGCCTGCAACTGGATGAAACGGGTTGAAGTTCGCCGGGGAAGGCTGAGCGACAGTAGGCAGGTCGACCGAATGCAAACGCGCCTCGCGTGTCGCAGGGTCGTTCGATTCGAGATGGTTCTGGATGGCAGCGGCGGCGTTGAAGAGCTCGCCCTGTGTCGCAACTTTATCGGCGGGGCCGGCCGGTGTTCGCGCGGCGGTCTTGCTCTGCAAGGCCGCCATGGAGACGGTTGGTTTCAAGTCTGTTTGATGCGCGCCAGGGCGGTTAAAACCTGGCCGGTCTGTGTCTGCGGAAGCGATGCCTGGGGCGGCATTGCCCAGGCCAAGAGCGTTCGTGCCGGCGCCGGCTGGAATGCCTTCGACGCCGGCGTTGGTGTTTCCTTTGACGTGGTCGGCCTGCACAAGGGCTGCATCAGTTTGCATGGCGGCTGTCAGTACCTCGCGCCGGCTCTGGCGGCCTTCACGGATATCTGGTGAGTTTCGAGCTTCAGCCATAGGTGTTTTCGCACGCGCTTGTTCGCGTGCATGCAGGGCGATTTCAAGCGCTATCTGGGGTAATGCCGAGGCGAGATCTTCAGGTTCAGGCTTATCTTTGACGTCAGACGCAAGCTCTTGTGCTTTCGGTTCATCAGTGCTGGGGCCATGGACAGGCGGCCCGCCCGATGCCGCGTCGTCGGGGGCTGCTTTTGCCGTGTCTGCGTGCGCGTCGCCCCGCGCCGGTGAGGACTGCCCCGCAAGCACGTCGGCAAAGCTGCCGTCTTGCGGCGCATCGTGGTCGGTGGATACGGCCGAACGTTCGGCCTGCGGCTTCAGGCCAGGAACCAGGGCGGCGATGTTCGGTGAATTCATGGCGGTGACCAGGTGGTTGCTAACGGCCCAACCCGCGAGGGCCGCGGGCGGAAATCTCATCGTTCAGGCGCTGTTCGCGGCGCGACTCGAGAACAGCCTGATGGCGCAACTGCCGAGTTTGCAGGGTTTCAAACGAACTGAGGCGCCGTTTTTCGGCCTGCCAGGAGTCTCGTCCCTGCTGCAGCTTGGCGTCAAGTTGCTCCAGTATCTTATTTTGCTGCGAGATCGCGTCATCCAAAGTGGCGATAAACTGCCTAAAATTGTGATAGTTCGAAGCGGTGAGCCCCGATTTGGACACTTGCTGCAGCCTTTCGGCGTAGTCCTGGCGGTAAGTATGAAGGGCCTCAAGCTGCTGTTCGGCGTCTTGCCGAGACTTCGCCAGCTGCGCCAACTCGCGGGCGGCTTCGTCCGCGTCGTTGCGCGCCAGGTCGATCAGCATGTCCAATGTCGAGCTTTTAGCCATGGTTGGTTTCCGTTGTTTCGCGGCCTAATACGGCCGCCAGCTCGCGTGTTGCGCGGTCGTAATCCACACGCTGTTCTATGCCTTGCTGTAAAAAGGCTTCGAGCCAGGGGTATTTTTCGATGGCCTCGTCGATGCGCGGGTCGTTGCCTCGGGTGTATGCGCCCACGGCGATAAGGTCGCGATTGCGCTGATAGCGGGACAGCATTTGCTTGAATTCATGCACCATGGCGAACTGCGCCGCCGGCGCCACCGCCGGCATGACCCGGGAAATCGACGCCTCGATGTCGATGGCGGGATAGTGGCCCGCCTCTGCCAGGTTGCGCGAAAGCACAATGTGGCCGTCGAGAATGGCCCGTGCCGAATCGGCGATGGGGTCTTGCTGATCGTCGCCTTCGGTCAGCACGGTGTAGAAAGCGGTGATGGAACCGGCCGGACAGCCTTCGTTCGGAGCACCGTTGCCCGCGCGCTCGACCAGCGCGGGAAGCTTGGCAAATACGGAAGGCGGATAGCCTTTGGTGGCGGGGGGCTCGCCTATGGCCAGGGCGATTTCGCGCTGCGCCATCGCGTAGCGCGTCAACGAGTCCATGATCAACAGCACGTGTTTGCCCTGGTCGCGAAAGAATTCGGCCAGCCGTGTCGCATACACCGCGCCTTGCATTCTAAGTAATGGCGAGACGTCTGCCGGAGCAGCCACAACCACAGAGCGCCGCAGACCTTCCTGGCCCAGATTGTTCTCGATGAATTCCTTTACTTCGCGGCCGCGCTCGCCGATCAGGCCCACCACTACGACGTCGGCCTGCGTGTAGCGGGCCATCATCCCCAGCAGGACACTTTTTCCCACGCCCGAGCCGGCGAAAAGGCCCATGCGCTGGCCCCGTCCGACCGTCAATAGCCCGTTGATGGCGCGCACGCCCACATCCAGCGCGGTGTCGATGGGTGCGCGCTCAAGCGGATTGATGGGCTCCGCAACGAGCGGAGCGGGGCGTACCTGCTTGAGCGGCCCGAGATCGTCGAGTGGGCGGCCGGCGCCGTCCAGTACACGGCCGAGCAGGGCGTCGCCCACAGGCAGATGGCGAGTCTGGCCGGTGACCGGGTTTTCACTGGTGTCGTGAGAGGGAAGCGGAATTTGTGTCCGCAGGCCGGCCTCTACCGGGACAACCCGAGCACCGGGCGGCAATCCGGAAATATCGCTTTGCGGCATGAGGTATAGCGTATGGCCATTGAAGCCCACGACTTCGGCGTCCGCCCAGTGGTTCTGGCGGGGTGCGATTTCGATCTTGCACGCAGCCCCGACGGCAAGCCTGAGGCCAGTGGCTTCAAGCACCAAGCCTGTGGCGCGCGTGACGCGGCCCGTGGCATGCCAGGATTCCACGTGGGCGACGCGCCGGCTGCCTATGCCCAATTGCATGCGCCAGCGATCGGCAGCGCTTTCGAGGCGTGACGTGGCATTCATGACGACGATGTCCAGGGTATGTTGTGGCCCAATGCGCCCACCACGCGTTGCCAGCGGGTCTGCAATGTTGCGTCGATGCTGCCCAGGGTGGTTTCGGCGACGCAGCCGCCGCGCTCCATGGCCGGGTCCGCCTGCAAACGCCATTGGCGCGCAAGCGGATCGTCGGAAATGTGGTCCTGGACCAGGGCCAGGTCTTCGGGGTTCAGACGCAGGCGCAGCAACCCTTCCTGGCCTCCATCCAAATGAAGAATGTCGTGTATTGTTTCGAGGATGCGTTCCGGCTCAAGCGTCAGGGTGGAGCGTATGACCTGTTGCGAAATACTTATCGCCAGCCGGATCAGCGCCTGGCCCGTTTCCTCTTCCACCTCGTGCAGTGCTTGGGCGCAATTTTGCAGCAGGGCCGCCAGCCTTTGAGCCTCGGTTTCATTCTGGACACGGCCTTCGTCGAGGGTCTGCTTGAGGCCCGCCTCGCGCCCCTCGGCACGGCCTTCTTCGACGCCCTGTGCACGGCCCTCGGCCAGACCTTGCTGATGGCCTTCTTTGTATCCTGCTGCATGTCCTTCTGCGCGGCCCGCCTCTTTCGCCTGTTTTTTCAACTGGGCGATTTCTTCCAGCACGTGCGTGGGCAGCGGGATTGCTTGCCGGTCCAGGCCTTCTTCGCCTTGCCCGACACTTTTGGCCGGTTCGACGGAGTCCATCTCCCAGCGGCGCCAGGCTTCGGATTCGTATGCGCGCAGTGCCTGGCGGGCCGGGTTAGACATATTCGTCGTCTCCTCGGCGGCTTAGCGAGAATTGGCCGGCTTCGGCCAGCCGCCGAGCCACTTGTAGAATGGATTTCTGTGCCTCTTCGACACGGGACATGCGGATCGGGCCTTGTGCCTCCAGGTCGTCGCGCAGCATGTCGGCGGCGCGATTGGACATGTTCGACATGAACGTGTCGCGCAACTCTTCGGGCGCTCCCTTTAGCGCGATCGTCAGCGTGGCGGTGTCGATTTCCTTCAGGATGAGCTGGATGGCCGAGGGCTCGATTTCCATCAGGTTCTCGAACACAAACATTTCGTCGACAATGCGCTGGGCAAGGTCCGGGTCCAGTTCGCGCAGGTTGGTGACAACCGCGTCTTCGTCGGCCGAACTCATGTAGTTGATCAGTTCAGCGGCAGCGCGCACGCCGCCCATCTTGCTGCGCTTGGCGCCCTGGCCGGAAAGCATGTCGGTCAATACGTCGGTCAGCTCATGTAGTGCGGTGGGCTGGACACCGCCAAAGGTGGCGATGCGCAGCACCACGTCGTTGCGCAGGCGTTCGTCAAGCAGGGCCAGCACGGCGGAAGCGCGGTCGCGCTCGAGGTGGACCAATATCGTGGCGATGATCTGTGGGTGTTCGTCGCTGATCAGCTCGGCGACGCTGTTGGCGTCGAGCCAGTTGAGGGCGTCGATACCGTTGCTGGTGTCGCCGGCTTCGAGGATGTCTTCTATCAGGCCGGCGGCGCGGTCGTTGCCCAGGGCCTTGGTCAGTACGCTGCGGATATAGTCGTCCGAGCCCACGGTAACGGCCATGAACTGGTCCGCCTCCTGGCGGAAATCCTCGAGCACTTTGTCCACGTCGCTGCGAGTGATCTGGCTCAAGGCGGCCATGGCGCTACCCACCATTTGCACCTCGCGGGCCGAAAGATATTTGAACACCTCGGCGGCGGAGTCTTCGCCCAGCGACATCATCAAGATGGCACAGCGCTGCAATTGTTCGTCAGAACTAGTCCTTGGCATTTTGCTCCATCCATGAACGCAACACCATGGCGACGGCGCGCGGATCCTTAGAGGCCAAGTCTCGGGCGACCTCCAGGTTGTCTTCGTATCGGTTGATCTCGGAAGCCCGGCGGGCGGCGGCGGCTGCGGCATTGGCTGCGGCATCGCGGGTGGCGGCGTTCTCTTGAGCCGCTGCCAGTTCGGCCTCTTGACGGCTGGCCAAGTGCTCAAAGAGCGGCTTGATGATCTTGCGCCAAATGAGCCAGGCGGCAAGCGCCAGAAGCAGGTAGCGAAGCAGTTGCATGGCCATTGACTGATATTCGGGGTTTTCCCAGATCGGCATCGGGGCCGACGTGTCGCCGGTGAATCGACTGTTGACGATGCTTAGGGTATCGCCGCGCACGTCGGAAAAGCCCATTGCATCTTTGACGAGGCGATTGAGGTTGTCGATTTCTTCGGGTGGCAAAGGCTCGGCCTCGCCATCTTCGCCGGGCCGGTAGTTGACCACCACAGCGACCGACAGCCGGCGCAGTTTGCCAGTCGCCTCTTTGACGTGGCTGATGGTGCGATCCACCTCATAGTTGACTGTGGCGTCGTGGCGTGTGTTGGCCGGAACCGAACCGTTGGCTTCAGCATCGTTCGTTGCGATCTGGTTCACACCTTGCTGGCCGACGCCAGCCTGGCCGGCCGCAGGGGCCGGGGCGGGGAGGTCGATGGGCGCCGTGGGGTTCGGCGGGGGCTGGTTGGTCAGTGCGCCGGGCACGCCCGCGGCCGGCAGGACGTTGTATTGTTCGGAGCCGCTGGTTTGCTTGCTGCGCACGGCGGCCTCGCCGGGCTCCTGGTTGGGGCGATAGACCTCGGAAGTTTGTTCGCGTTGTGAGAAATCGACGTCGGCGCTTGCCTGGGCTCGGACGTTGCCGGCGCCGACCAAGGGCGTGACCAGGGTAAGAATGCGTTGTACGGTGCGCTGCTCCAGGTCGTTGATGAAGTTGCGCTGGGTGCCTTCTGCACCGGCTTCGCCCGTTGGGGTGCTGAGCAGGCGGCCATTCTGGTCTACGACGGACACGTTCTCGGCCGCTAGTCGCGGGACGCTGGACGAGACCAGCCAGCCTATCGCCGAGACTTGCGCGGCGCTGAGCGCCCTTCCGGGGTAAAGGGTCAGCAGGACGGATGCGGTGGGCTCTTGCCGATCGCGCACGAAAAGAGATTCGCGGGGTATGGCCAAGTGGACACGCGCCTGCTGCACGGCATGCAGCGAGGCAATGGAGTTGCCCAGCTCGCCTTCGAGCGCTCTTTGATAGGTGACCTGTTCGGTGAATTGGCTGGCGCCGAAGCGGGTGTTGTCCAGCAGCTCGAAACCCACGCTTCCGCTTCGGGGCAGGCCTTGGGTGGCAAGCTGCAAGCGGGTCTCATGCACCCGGTCTTCCGGGACCAGGATGGCGCTGCCGTTGTCGGACATGCGGTAAGGCACGTTCATCTGCCCAAGCGCGGTCACGATGGCGCCGCCGTCGCGATCTTCAACGTTGGAGAACAGTACACGGTACTCGGGTGCGCGTGACCAGAGCAGCAACACCACGATAGCGGCGATCAGCGCCGAAGCGGCGCCAAGCAGGATCGGGCGCGGCACAGTTTGCAGCCTGCCCAGTGCCGGGAAGCGAGCCATCACGGCTTGCGCTTGGCTCATCGCTGGCCTCCGGCCGGCTCTGCGCAGAGCCGCAGCAATGCCGGAAACTGCGTATATACGATATGCATGCGACGGAATACTAGAAGGGGAGTCGTCATTATTACTTGCCTTGGGGCAGGACCAATTGCCGAAAAGCGCGGGTTTTCGAGCGCAGTTCGGCTTTACGCCGTGCGTATGGCGCCCAGGACGCGGATTGGTGGTCGATGCAGATGGTAATCGAGAGCGGCGCCAGGTGTATGAGCGAAATAGCCGGGTATTTTGACGGCTAATGCCTCGCTTGCATCCCGGCGGACTCGGCTAAAGTTAGCGCCATGGCTATCTCGAACTTAAGCAATATCGAATCGATCCTGGCGCAGATGCGCGAGGTTGCCCGAGCGGCGTCCGGCGCCGAGGCCCGTGCGGCCGAATCAGCGCCGGCATCGGGCGGCTTCGCCGCCGAGCTGCAACGCTCTTTGGAAAGAGTATCGGCCATGCAGCACGATGCAACGCAACAAGCCAAGTCGTTTATGGTGGGCGACCCGGATGTTTCCCTGAACAATGTGATGATAGACATGCAGAAGGCCGGCATTGCGTTCCAGGCCACGGTCCAGGTGCGCAATCGCCTGGTTGCCGCGTATCAGGAAATCGCCAGCATGCCGGTCTAAGGCTTGGCAAGGTCCGGATTTTCGGACCCTGATTCAAGTTTATAGAGCCAGGCCAACAATTGCGCCACTGCCTGATACAGTTCCGGCGGAATGTGTTTGTCCAGATCCACCTGCATCAGCAGCCCGACCAGCTCCGGAGATTCGTGTACATACAGGCCGTGATCCCGAGCCGCACGCATGATGTTTTCGGCGACCGTCCCATACCCCTTGGCCACGACACGCGGGGCCGCGTCCGACTTATCGTAGGCAATGGCGACCGCGCTGGTCCGCTGCAGCGCCGGCTGGCCGGAGCCTGGCGTGTCTGCCGTCATGTTTTCTTTTCCTCGAGTATGGTCAGTTGGCTTAGCGTCAACCCGGCGTCGTGGAAACCTGCACGCAGGGCCTGGTCATTCTGAACGAGGGTCTGCGCGCTTTGCGGCGCAACCAATCGCATGACCACCTGTTTGTCATGCAGGGAAAGTCTGGCCTCGACTTCACCCAACGAAGGCAGTTGCAGTCGGAGGCTGGTGGCCCAATGAGTACCGGCTTCGTCGGGCAGGCCATCTTCATTTTGGCGGGCTATCTCCCACTCCATTGACGCATCCGGCCAAGCATCGCCACGCCAGTTGAAGACTTGTCCGGCCAGGATCTCAAGTTGTTGTCGTACGATGGGTTGCGTGTCGGGATGCAGTCCTGTCAGTGATTGTGAGGAAGAAGCGCTTGCTTGAGCCGCGGCGGTAGTGGGGCTGCGTCCTTCGGAAGATGTGCCTTCAGTGGCCTGGTTCGGAGTTTGTGTGGTGGTTGCCGCAGCATTTGGCGCAGTAGCGGCCGCTTGGTGAGTTGCGGTCTGGCCGGCCGGGGCGCTTGGGCGCGCTTGCGGCTCTTGGTTCAGTTGAGCCGCGCTGCGCTTGCCCAAGGCAAGATCATGCAAATGAGATTCGTAGAAGGCTCCGCTTTGTTGCAAGGCCATCGAAAGAGCTTGCATGATCTGCGCCGACAGGCCGCCGGTGGCGCCGGCCGAGGCCGCTACGGGTACGCCCTGACTTGCCGCGGAAGTGGAGCCCGCGGCGGTTGTCGCGCTTCCTTGAGCGCTGGGCGCGGATGCGCCGCCTGGCGCTCTGGTTGAAGTTCCAGCGGACGCTGGCGATGCGTTCGCGTGGCCCGGGCCCGACTGAAGCAACGGATTGCGGCCGCGTACCGGCGGGGCCTGGTCGGGGAAAAGCGAAAGCAGGGCCAGGATGGTTCTGGCGGCACGACCCAGCGTCGTGGGCGCAGAGGGCGTGCTTGATGTGTCGATTACGGCACGCGTGTGCCGCGAGCCAGGCGGCAGGTGTTGCAACCTGCCGCTTTCGGCCGGTTGGCGTGCCTGGCGCCCGACCTGGGCCTGGGCTTTTTCTATGGTTTCCGGTAAAGGGCGACCGCCCTCATTGTGTACCGGGCTGATACGGGCCGCGTCGGCAAGCTGCGCGACGGCATCCGACCGGGCCGCATTGACGATCTGGCTTTGTTGCGAAGCTTGTACGCTTAGGGCGGTGTCGAGCCGTCTGATTAGGAGCGTACCAAGATTTGAAGACCCGCCGATGCTCATGGGTGGGCTCCTGTGGGTTCAGACCGCCTCAATGCCGGTCTGGAGAGGTATTGCAGTAGGCCTCCAGCACGTTCTGGTGGCGCTTCATGGCGCCCAGCATAGCACCCAATCTTGCCATTTCGGGTGCGGCCAGATTGCGGATGCGCGCATCGTCATCGAGTATTTTAGTCAGGAGCGATTTGCGCGCGAGCTTGTCGTCGCTGCCCAACTGCGCCAAAGGCCGAAGTAGCTCGACCGCAGCGCAATACTGCTGGCTGAGCGCGATGACGGAATCCCAGTCGTTGGCTTCGGCCAGTTTGAGCATTTCTCCGGAGATTTCCGCAATGCGTTGGTAGCGGAGCACGATGGCAGATGAGTCGGGCATGATGAGTTTGTGTCTATGGAACCTGGCGGGTTCGCAGGCTGAGCCGTTCGGGCGGTTTTAAATTAGGCGGGGGTTGTTTCTTTCGCGGTGCTGGCTGTTCGCCATGCGTCGCCGATGTCGCCGAGCAGCTGTTTGGCAAGCTCGAGCTTTTCGGCGTCTGCATGGAGGTTGGCCTGAAGCAGGTTATAAACGATAAGCTCGTAGGTGGCCGCCAGGTTGCGTGAAAGTTCACCGCCCGCTTCCATGTCGAGGCTGGCCTTGAGGCCCGAGTCGACGATGTCGATGGCCTTGGATATGGCGTTGCCGCGACCCTGGATATCGCCATTTTGCATGTACAGCCCCGCCTTGGCGATTGCCGCCAGCGCACCGTCGAACAGCAGGGTGATCAGTTGCTCGGGCGTTGCGCTGAGCACTTGGGTTTCGAGGCCGATGCTGGCGTAGGCGCCGACGGAGCGGGAACCGCGCGCGCCGCGCGGCGAAGAGTAAGTCATCATGATTTCTCGTTGAGATTGCCCAGCATGGATAGTTGCTGGGCAAGATAGCTGCTTACCGAGCTCATTTGCGCCATCATGCTGTCAAGCGCCGTGAACTGGCGCCGGTAGCCTTCCATTTTGGCGTCGATGCGAGCCGATGTGTCGTCGTACTGCCGCTGCAGCTCGGTGATGTTGCGGTCGGTGCCATCTTTGGCGCCCTGGATATAGCCTTTGCTGCCCAGGAAGTTTTCGGTCATGGCTGTAAAGCGCTGCGCTAACCCGCCTTCGCCGGCCAACAACTGCCTTACGTCGCCCAGATGGTCTTTGATGCCCGCCGCCAGCTTGTCGTCGTCAACTTCCAGAAGGCCCGATGACGGGTTGGTCGTGATGCCCAATTGCGACAAGGTGCGCACGACCCCTTCGGATGTAAAGCCATTGAGTGCATCGCGTGCCTGTGATTGGGCCCGGCGCGCCAGAGAGTCGCCGGTTAGGGCGCTGCCTTCTTGAGTCTCGAGGTTGTACGACGTGAGCGATTTGATGGTGTTCTGCAGGTTGTTGTAGGCCGTGACGAAGGCCTTGACCGCCTGGGTGGAAGAGGCGTTGTCGCGCTCTACATTCAGGGTGCCGGACTCGCCTGCCTTTGCCAGTGTAAGGGTGACGCCCTCGATGGCGTCCTCGACCTGATTGGCCTGGCTGCTGATCTTGATGCCGTTGATGAACAGGACGGCATTTTTGGCTTGCTGTTCCTGGATGTCGGGGTTGCTTCCTTCGCTGTCGAAACCAATAAGCGTCTGCAGTTCGGTGTTGCCCGCGACAACGATGCTTTCGACCGCGGCCTTTTCGCCGGTGGAGGTGGCTGTCAACATGAGGCGGTGCGGCTGGTCTTCGCCGTCGTTGATGACGGTTGCGCGCACGCCCAGGCTGGGGTCGGCTTCATTGATGGCTTTAATAAGGCCGTTTATAGAGGTGTCGGCGCCGTCGAGGTCGAGCGTTTGCTCGGTGCCGTCGGCCAGCTTGATGGTGACGACGCCGCCTGCGCCAATGGTCTGGCTGCGGTCGGCCACGCCTTTGGTGACCAGGGTCTGGGCGCTGGCCAGCGTATCGACCTGAATGTCGTATTGCCCGGCGATGGCCTTGTTGGTGGCCGAGGCGGTATAGGCGTCGGTGGAAACCGTGGTTTTGAGGGCGCCGTAGGTGTCGTCTTTACCGAGCTTTTCGGCAGCGGTTTTGAGCGCTTCGATGGAAGACTGGATTCGCCCGTAGGCGGTGAGCCGGTTTTGGGCTCCTACCTGCTTGCTTTGAATGAGCGCCAGCGCATGATTTTCGCTATTGCGAAGATCGGACAGCAGCTCTTCGAGTGGCAGGCCGGACCCCACCCCGATAGAAGATATGGCCATGGTTGAACTTCTCCTGATGAAGGTATTGTGGGGCAACCGCCTGGGTTCCAAAGTGCCCGACAAGCGCAATATGTATGCCTAAATTAGCTCTTTGCCGTGAAAGAGCAAGGTGTTTCAGGCGCTGGTGCTGACGCTTTGCCCTTGTAACTGGACGATCATTTTGGCGATTTTTATCACTGCGTCGCTAGGCACGGTGCGCAACACCTCGCCCGACACGCTGTCCACGATGGAAACGACCACTCGCTGGGCATCGGGGTCGATGTCGAAGCGCATGCCCGTCGACCATGCCTTGAGGCTGTTGTTGACGTCTTCAAGGGCTTGCTCCAGCGGTTTTCCGGTGGAGTCTTCGTGGCCCGCCTGGCGCGAGGCAGAGTTGCTCGTGCCGACCGTCTCCGCCGCGGGGGTAACCTCGCGGGCCGGTTCCGGCAGCGGTGGGCGCTCGATTTCAAGCGAAACCGGGTTCATGGGAATAGAGGCTGAAGAGGCCGGCGTAAGTGGATTGACCATCAGGAAAGCTCCCGAGCAGTATTGATGGCTGAGGTTACGGCGCCCGCGACGGATTCTTTAATTCTTCGCAGTGGGATCGTGGCGTCAATAGGTCGAACAGGCCGTTAAAGTCCTACTTGATCCGGTCGTTTGATGTTGCATGTCGGGCGAAAATAGCATTTGTCGCTAGTTCCCGCCTTTTTTCACGAATGCTTAACTCTGAAGATCTGCTCGTCAGGCAGCACACTCCATTGGTGCGTAGAGTGGCCTTGCAGCTTGTTGCCAGGCTGCCGGCCAATGTCGAGCTTGACGATCTGATGCAGGCGGGAATGATGGGCTTGCTGGATGCTGCGCGCCGCTATCGAGAAATGGCCGATGCCCAGTTTGAAACCTACGCGACCACGCGTGTTCGGGGCGCAATGCTTGACGAACTGCGCAGCCAGGATTGGCTGCCGCGCAGCGTTCGCAGTAAGTCGCGCCAGATAGAAACCGCCATTCATGAGCTGAATCATCGGCTGCTGCGGGCGCCCACCGAAACCGAAATCGCCGATGAGCTTGAGATTTCCCTTGAAGATTACCAAGGCATGCTCGAAGAGGCGAGGGGCGTCCAGATTCTGCATTACGAAGACCTGGCGCGCAATCAAGGCGAGGTCAGTGAAGGCGCCGATGCGGCGTTGGCCGGCGCCCAACAGCCCACTTGGGACAACCCCCTTGAGCGATTGGTGTCGCAAGGCCTGCGCGTGGCCTTGGTCGAGGCGATCGAAGCCTTGCCTGAGCGCGAACAGCTTCTTCTTTCGCTCCAGTTCGAGCACGATCTTAATCAAAAAGAAATCAGCCACACGCTGGGGGTCACCGAAGGGAGGGTATCGCAGTTGCGCACGCAGGCGGTAGGCCGGATCAGGGCTTATCTGGCGCAAAGCGACTGGAGCGTCGAGCCCAACGAGGGTTACGCCGAGTCCAAGCTGATTTAAGGCGGCTTTCAAAGCGGACGCCATCCGCCCGTGCCGGCCATTTGCGGGTTATTGCTGCTCCGAACAGTGTTAATCTTCTATCTGCGGAACCAGGTCGGTGCACCTTCGCGCCACTAGGCCCTCTGTTCCGTGCGGGAACAGATACCGGAAGAAAAATTGGATTACGTCGCATCGTGCAACCTGCCCACTCCATGGGCGGTGTTTCAACTACATGGTTTCGTCAAGCCTGAAACAGGCAAAGAGCATCTTGTTCTAACCCTCGGAGACGTGGGCGACGGACAAGCTGTGCTCGCTCGCGTCCATTCCGAGTGCCTGACCGGCGATGGCCTGTTCAGCCAGCGTTGCGACTGCGGCGCCCAGCTCGAGACGGCTCTCAAGACCATCGCCGAGGAAGGCCGAGGCGCGTTGCTTTATTTGCGCCAAGAGGGGCGCGGCATCGGTCTGCTTAACAAAATTCGGGCATACAACCTGCAGGACCAAGGAGCCGATACGGTCGAGGCGAATGAGCAACTGGGCTTTCCGGCCGACATGCGCCGCTATGAACTATGCAAGCCCATGCTCGATCATTTCGGAATGGCAAGCCTGCGATTAATGACAAACAACCCGCGCAAGGTGGATCAGTTGCGTGCCGCCGGCATTGATGTGGTCGAGCGCATTCCATTGCAAGTCAATCGCAACCCCCACAACGAAGGCTATTTGCAAACCAAGGCCCTAAAGCTGGGGCATTGGCTCAAAGCCAACTTGACCGAGCCCGACCGATGAGCGGCTGGTACATTTTGCCCAATGGCAACATTCGCCACATTGACGGACTTGAGATCCAGCCCGAGCGCGAGTGGTTTCCCACCGAACAAAGCCTGCTTGCCTATGCAGAAGCCCAGCGCGCCGCGGGCAATTCGGAAGTCTGGATTGCCCGGCGGGTTATGAGCTTGGCGGTGGAATGCGAACTCTGGGTGCGGGACAACCTGACGTAAGGCCGGTTTGCCGGGAGGCAGAATCTCCGCATGAGGCTTGCCGCAAGGCAAAGCGCCTACATGAAGCGCATTTTGAAACGCCGGCCCTTGATGGTGCCGTTGGCAAGCTTGTCATAGGCTTCGTCGGCCACAGAGCGCTTCAGGGCGACAAAAGTCACAAAATCGAATATGTCGATTTTCCCCAAACTGTCAAAGGGCAGGCTGGCGTCCTTGGTCAGGGCGCCGACGAGGTCGCCCGGCCGCAATTTGTCCTTGCGGCCTCCTTGTATGCACAAAGTGATCATGGGGGCTTCGGCCGGGCGGGCCCCAGAGCGCGGAATTGAATCGGCGCGACGCCAGGGAAGGGGGCGGCCCTGGTATTCTTCGATGCGCTGGGCGCGATACAGTTCGCCGGAGTCGGCCAGGCTCAGCGCCAGTCCGTCGGCGCCGTTGCGGCCGGTGCGTCCGATGCGGTGTACATGTACCTGAGCTTGGGCGGGAAGTTCGACATTGATGACGGCGTCGATGGTTTCGATATCCAACCCGCGCGCGGCAACATCGGTTGCTACCAGCACCGAACAGCTTTGGTTGCCGAATTGCACCAGGATGTCCTCGCGGTCGCGCTGCTCCAGATCGCCGTGCAAGGCTAGCGCCGAGAACCCCCGCGCTTGCAGAAACTCAGCCAATTCGTGCACCTGGGCCTTGGTATTGCAAAATGCCAGGGTGGACACCGGCCGAAAGTGCGTGAGCAGGCGGGCGACCGTTTCCAAGCGCTGATCAGCTGTGATTTCGTAAAAATGCTGCTCTAGCCGACTTTCGGGCAACTGCCCCTCTACCCGCACTTCGATCGGGTTGCGTAAAAAGCGGGCGGCGGCTTTCTGGACATTGTCGGGGTAGGTGGCGGAAAAAAACAGGGTCTGCCGCTTTTTTGGGCAGGCCGCGGCGATTTCGACCATATCGTCATGGAAGCCCATGTCTATCATGCGGTCTGCCTCGTCCAGGACCAGGGTGCGAAGACCGGATAGATCGAGGGTCTCGCGACGCAGGTGGTCGCAGAAACGTCCCGGCGTCGCGACGATGATGTGGGCGCCATGCCGTAAAGAGTCGATTTGTCGTTCAAGCGATGCACCGCCGGCCAACACCAGCACTTTGATGTTGCCGGCATAGCGGGCCAGCCGCCGCAGCTCTTGCGCCACTTGGGCAGCCAGTTCACGCGTGGGACACAGCACCAGCGCCTGTATCCCGAACCAGGCCGGCTTGAGCGTATGCATGATGCCCAACCCAAAAGCGGCGGTTTTGCCGCTGCCGGTCATGGCTTGCGCGATAACATCACGCCCTTCGAGTATGGGCGGCAGGCTGTGCTGCTGGATCGGCGTCATGTGCCGATAGCTGAGTTGGTCGAGATTTTCGAGCATGGCCTCTGAAAGCGCCATGCTGCGAAATGGAAGGGGAGAGCTCACCGGAGGCCTGGTCAAGTTGGCGATGGAAGCCTGATTTTAACAGGCGCGCCTGGCGGGCCCGCTTTGGCGGCAGCCGTTCAGGGCTCCACGCTACTGAGCCGACCGAACGGGCTTGCTTAGATTGCTACCGCTTACGCGCCCCGATCCTTGCTGCTATTTGTGTTGCTGATTGCCGAACATGCCTGCCTGGAAGTCTTCAAACGCCTCTATGAGCTCTTGGCGGGTGTTCATCACAAAGGGCCCATGCTGTGCGATCGGCTCATTCAGGGGTTTGCCGGCGATCAAAAGGGCTTTTGCGGGCCCGTCAGTTTCCAGGAGCACGCCGTCCGCCTCGGGGTCGTTGCGCAGCAGGCCCATGGTCTGCTCGGGGACAGCTTGTTCACCCACGCGCACATTGCCCCGATATACATAGATGAAGGCGTTGGCGCCTGCCGGCAGGGCTTGTCTGAAGGCCCCCGGCCCTTCGAAGTGGATGTCGAGATACAAAGGTTCCGTTACGGCTCTTTGCATTGCCCCCTGAATGCCGTGGCTGGCGCCGGCTATGACACGGACACGGGCATTCTCGATTTTGATTTCCGGAATGTCCGGGCTTTGGATGTCGCGATACCAGGGATCAATCATCTTGTCCTTGGCAGGTAGATTAAGCCATAGCTGGAACCCCTCCATGCGGCCCTCTGCTTGCTCCGGAAGCTCGGAATGGACAACGCCCTTGCCGGCGGTCATCCATTGAACGCCACCGTTTTGCAGCAGGCCTTCATTGCCATAGCTGTCGCGATGCCGCATCTGACCGGCGATCATGTAGGTGACTGTTTCGAAGCCTCGGTGCGGATGGTCGGGAAACCCGCGAATATAGTCATCGGCTTCGTCGCTGCCGAAGGCGTCCAGCATCAGGAAGGGGTCGAGACGGCGTTGCAGGTCTTGGGTCAGCACCCGGTTCAGTTTCACGCCGGCGCCATCGGAGGTGGGCACGCCGGATACCAGCCGCTCGACGGTGCGAGAGCGTACGACTTGTTCGCTGCGGGTTGCTTGTACGGCTTGGGTCATGATGGATACTCGCTTGATGTGTCCGGCGTGGCCGGGGATATGGGCTTTAGGAAGACGAGCGCCGTGCGCTGCGAATGCCTTGATTGCCCTAGGATGATGGTTTTTATTATATGAAGCGGGAAACACAGCGGGAAGCGCCTGAGGAGGAACACATTGTTCCAGTTATGAGCTATATGAAGCCTGCCAGCCGGCGCGGTCGGCGCGTCGGCGCCGTCAGACGGAGCGGCAGGCGGCCGATTTTCCACGTCGTGTACAATCTTGGCGTCATCAGGGAGTAGCCGCGCCCCGCAATGGGGCGGTCTGCGTCAACATACTTGGCCGTACAAGGCCATGGCGCTTACAGCTTCCGGGTAGTATTACCCGTACATGGCCTGGCAAGACTTTTGACTGTCGCATCCCGTCGTCGGCCGGGGCGCGGCAGTCGATCGTGCAAAGCCGGCTATGGAACCTCAATCAACATGCAAGCTTTTTTCGTTTCCACCGGCGTGGTGGCATTGGCTGAAATCGGCGATAAAACGCAATTGCTGGCCTTTATTCTGGCTGCGCGTTTTATGCGGCCGTGGCCGATTATTGCGGGGATAGCCTGCGCGACCCTGCTGAACCATGGCCTTGCCGGTGTGTTGGGAGCATGGATACCGTCGGTGGTCCAGCCATCGACCCTGAGATGGCTGCTGGGGTTCTCTTTCATCGCCATGGCGGTTTGGGTGCTTATCCCAGACAGAATCGACGATGACCATACGCCTTCAGCTGGCCGCCTGGGCGTGTTCGGCGCCACGGTGGTGGCATTTTTTCTGGCTGAAATGGGCGACAAAACGCAGGTGGCGACCGTGGCGTTGGCGGCCAACTATGCGTCAGTGACAAGCGTAGTGTTGGGCACGACGTTTGGAATGCTTGTTGCCAACGTGCCGGCGGTTCTGCTTGCCCGCAAGTTCGTTGAGCGCGTGCCGATGAACCTGGTCCATGGAATTGCGGCGTTCATCTTCCTCGTGCTGGGCATACTGACCCTGTCCGGCGTCGGACAGGGTTTGTTCTAGGACAGCTGGATCAGTGGATGCTGATCAGGCGCGCAGTGTCTTGAGCGCCTCGGTCCAACGATAAAGTTCGTCCAGCATGGTGTTTGCGGCGTTGTCGATTAAGTCGTTCGACATGAACTTGCGGTTTTCATCCAGCAAGGTGGCGACCATCGGAACAGCCACGCCTTCAACCATGGGCATCATCTTCAATGTGGTGACCAGTTGCTTTTCCAACTGCACGGCGCGCATGCCGCCCGAGACTCCGCCATAGCTGACAAAGCCGCAAGGCTTGTAGTTCCATTCTTTGTAGACAAAGTTAAGGGCGTTGACGAAAGAGGGCGGTGGGCCGTAGTTGTATTCCGGAGTGACAAAGGCGTAGGCATCGGCCTGCGATACGCTCGCGCTCCAGGCCTTGGTGTGTTCTTTTTCATACTTGCGCTGCACGGGATGATTGGCTTCGTCGTACAGAGGCAGATTGAAATCGGCCAGATCAATCAGCGAGACGTCGAACTTGCCGTGCCGGCCGGCGAAATCCTTGAACCAGCTTCCGACCGAGGGGCCCACGCGGCCGGGACGAGTGCTGCAAATAATGACTTGAAGCTTAAGCGACATTTTTGAGATCTCCAATTGGGCTTGATGCAATCTACCCGCCATGGCGCACAGGCCAAAGCCGTGTCGAGCGCGGACGGGGGTATATCCGGCATTCTACACACCCTTTTGGGCGCGCTACTTGCTGGGTAGGCGATGCGATCATTTCGAGGAGCCATACTCATGAACAAAACGCTCATCTCCGCCACCGTAGTGCTTTGCGCAGGCTTGGCGGCGTGTGCCGCCCCACGGGACACTACCCAGCTATCGCAGAAGACGGTGCATTATGCTTGCGGGCCCCAAGGCGCCCAGCAGCCTTTGACGGTGCAATACACTTTTCAGGGAGCCGAAGCGCTTGCGGCTAAAGTCATATACAACACACAGGCTGTGGATTTGACACGAGCCACCGCAAGTAACGCCGACATGGTTGGAAACACGTTCAGAGGCAACGGCTATACGTGGACCACCGATAAGTTCAACTATGACACTGTGGGCCAGACCCAGGGCAATATGCTGACGCAAGACGTCGTGCAAACCGTCAATGGGCAGCAAACAACCGTGAGCAATATCATCGCGAATAACTGCATGGTTGCCGGCCCGGTCAGGACTCATCCGGACAACACCGACAACACGCCACAATGAGCGAGCTTCACGCCGTGGCGCGCTTCATGGAGCACTGCGGCCTGGTGCTCGTCACGGCCGAGTCCTGCACAGCGGGGCTGATCGCCGCGCACTTGGCCGATGTGCCGGGGGCCGGCCGACTTCTTGACTGTGCGTTTGTCGTCTATTCGCCGGAGGCTAAAGTGCAGTGCCTCAATATCAGTGAAGACACTTTACGCGCACACAACCTGACCAGCGAGCCTGTAGCGCGCGCGATGGCCTTGGGGGCTTTGTCCAATAGCAGGCGGGCGAATGTGGCAATTGCCAATACCGGGCTGGCGGATGGCAGCGACCCCCATCTGCCTGCAGGCACCCAATGCTTTTCCTGGGCGTTCAGGGGGCACCCGGGTGAGCCTGCCCGCCTCTTTTCGGAAACGCGGCGCTTCACCGGCGACCGCGTTCAGATCCGGGAAGCCAGTGCCATGTATGCGTTGGAGCGCCTTCCGATCTATTACGAAAAGGCGCATTCGGACGGATAAGAGCCGCTGTGGTCTTTAGCGGCGAGTGTGTGGGCGAAGTTAACGCCGGCGACCTGCGGCGGTCGCCCTCCGGCGCGGTCGGTGCGCCGCACTGCTTATTGGGGACGAGGGCTGCGGGTTGGATCGAAGTCTTCCCAACGACCCTGGCTCCATCGCCCATGGGCGCGTTCCACCTCTTTTCCGCCCGCATTACGCAGCACGGCGGCGACGTCCGCCTGGTTTTCAGCAGTCGTATGTACCGCCAGCAGCACGCCTGCCCGGCGTCCCTCGGTCGCTTTGGCGCGGGCGGCTTCGAACCGCCCTCGTTGCCGTGGGCGGCCCAGCGAATACATGGCGCCGGCAAGAGAGCCGATGTACGCGCCCACTGCCATGCCGCCGACAATGAATAGGGCCGGAGCAGACAGCAACCAGATCACGACTCCGCCCAGGGCGGCGCCCACAATACCCAGCAGCGCCGCGCCGACCACCGCGGTTGCCGGCGCACCTTTGGAATCCGGGTCGGCGGCGCGGTCGCCGCCCAAAGGATAGCGATCATGCCATCCCGCAGGGTTGACGAAGAAAGTATGCAGTTCATCTCCGGCCACGCCTTTCTCCATTAACGAGGCCGCGGCCCTTTCGGCTTCTTCAAAGGTGTCGAATCGGGCGGCTATGATTAGTGCCATGCTGCGTTCTCCTTCTTGTGTCACGTCTCACGGCGTGAGTTGCGTTTTTTTGCACTTAAGAAGGAGCAATAAGCATGCCGACTTTCAAACGCCGGATAACGAACTTTCCGGGCGAGAGGGCGTCAAGTCCGGCAAATGGGGCGGACGGCCTTAAGCGCGCCCGGTTCGCGGCCCGCTTTTTTTTGACCATGGCCGTCCTCACCGGCGGGCGGAGGCCGCAGTTATCTTTTGCGCCTGCTCGGATCTGTCCATCCACGCCAGGATGAGGAGCAACGTAGCGCCCAGACCATATAGAATCAATGGAATGCTTTCATGCGACATGACGGTCTCCCTTTCAGTAAAAAAGCACAACGTCGCTGCTTCAGCAATTAGCATGCCTGGGAAAAGGCCGGGTCGACTCGGATGATCGATTTACGTCAATGGGCCGGTGGTGCGCGTGAAAGGAATCGGAGGTGTATTCGTGTATTCGACAGCGCAGGCCGCCTGGCATCAGTGTGTGATGTCGACTTCCTTGGTTTCCTTGCCCAATAGCAGGGCTATCAGCGTAAGGGCGCTCATGGCCGACAGATACCAGCCCACCAGGGTTGGGCTGCCTTCGCCCATATTCCATAGCCATACCGCGATGAAAGGCGCCACTGCCGCACCCAGGATGGACGAAACGTTATACGACACGCCTGAGCCGGTGTAGCGCACATTGGTGGGAAACAGCTCGGGCAATAAGGCGCCCATCGGGCCGAAGGTCCAGCCCATCAGGCTGAAACCGATAATAAGCCAGGCCATCACCCCGATGAAGCCGGCGCTTAGCAACGGCGTCCAGAAGAACCCGAAAAGCATGATGGCCAGCGTTACGGCGATAAGGGTTTTGCGGCGGCCGAAACGGTCGGCCCACGGCCCGGACAAGAGCGTGAAGATACCGAAGAACACCACGCCCGCGATCAACATCAGAACGAAATTGTTATAGCTGTAACCCAGCCCGGCAAGCCGGCCCACGCCCGGATCGACCGGAGCCCGCCCGTAGCTGAGTGAGAATGTGGTCATCAGGTAGAACAGCACATAGGTGGCAAGCATGTAGAAGGTGCCCAGGATCAGCTCACGCCAGTGCGTGCGCGCCACTTCACGCAAGGGCAGCTTGACCACCTTGCCGGTGGTTACGGCCTTTGAGAACGCTGTGCTTTCAACGAGGTTCAGCCGCACCCACAAACCCACGATGACCATCAACGCCGAGAACAAGAAGGGAATACGCCAGCCCCAATCAAGAAATGCTTGAGACGGACGCGAGGGGTCTTCCGAAGGCAGCAGGGCGGCCACGATCAGGAACAGGCCGTTGGCGATGATGAAGCCCAGCGGCGCCCCCAGTTGGGGGAACGTGCCATACAGGGCGCGTTTCCCTTTGGGCGCATTCTCGGTGGCCACCAGCGCCGCGCCGGACCATTCACCGCCGATGGCAAAACCTTGCGCCAAGCGCAGCACAACCAGCAAGGCGGGCGCGAACCAGCCGATGGCGTAGTAAGTGGGGAGCAAGCCTATCAGGAAGGTGGCGATGCCCATCGTAAGCAGGGCGGCAACCAAGGTGGTCTTGCGCCCTACCTTGTCGCCCAGATGGCCGAAGAATACCGCGCCCAAGGGGCGGGCGATCATGGCGGCGCCAAAGATGGCGAAGGAAGACAGCAAGGCTGTGGTTTCGTTTCCGGGCGGGAAGAATAGGTGCGGAAAGACCAGCACCGCAGCCGTGGCATAGACGTAGAAATCGTAGAATTCGATGGTGGTGCCGATGAGGCTGGCGAAAATGACACGAGAGCGGGAGTTGGCCGGTTGTGCCGGCGTCGCGTCGGATGATAGGGTGGTGGACATGATGTGTGCGCTGTCTTTATGACAAGCGAACCGTTTCTGTTTCTTCTACGGTTTTGCCGGTGTCTTCCACCCACTTGAAGAGCAGGGTGCCGGCCTCGTGGGGCGCGGCATCGAAGCGCAGATAGGGGTTGGCCGCCAACGACCGGAAGAAGGACGAACGCAGCACCAGCCTGTCATCCAGTGTGATCTCAAGCGATTCGATAATGCGTTGTTCAGGTGTATTGCCTTGTGCGTCTTCGGCAAGCCCCGTGATCATGGGGTGAGAGATCATGGTTGTCACTTCGTTTGTAGACCCTACTTTCCACGCCTTGGGGACACGCACGCGTGCGTTCATTTCGTTCGAGGGATCGGACTGCGCGGGCGCGATGCAGCCGCTGGTGGTGACGCGCACGTCGCGCTGTGCCAGCAAGACCCGGCCATCTTCGGCATGAGCCACCGCTACGACCGTTTGCGACTCGCTGAGCCTGATGCGGGTGGAAAGGCTTAGGGTGGGCACTTCCGGGCCAAACTCGAACACCGCCACTTCGGGCGTGGGATTGCCTGTCGCGAAAAGGCTTAGGCGTGTAATGCGCCCGCCTTCAACAGCCTTGATGGAAAGCGGCACCGACGAGCCGTCTTCTGCAACCAGCGGCAAAGAAAGTTCGAGACCTTGTGTCTCGACCTGTGCGTCGCCCACCGCATCAGCAATAGCCGGCGTTTGCCGCCATGCGTTCGCCAGGACGGTGGACGGGGCCAAGGCAACTGCCGCGCCGGCGACCGCCAACCCCAGCAGGCGCCGCCTTGCCGGTGAGGCTGCAAAATGAGAGGGAAAGGATGAAGCCGTTTTCATGGAAGCAGAGTAAAGCAATTACGCGTAGGTGCGTAAAAAATTCAGGCGTGCGCCGATTACGATGGCGGCGGAGGCGATCATTGAGCTGTAGGCCAGTGTAGACAGCCCGGTAAGGCCCTGGCCTATGGAGCACCCGAACGCCAGTGCGCCGCCCGAACCCATGAGCAGCCCGCCAACCACGTAGCGCGGCATCTGGCGTGCAGTGTCGAAGCCTTCAAGTCGGCATTGTCGACGCAGCAGCGAAGAAAAAAACGACCCGGCGACCACGCCCAGCACCACCGCAATGCCGAAGCGCAAGCTCATGCCCGTGGCGATCATTGCATATTGTATTGTATCGCCGATGGGTGCTACGAAGGTTAGCGATACAACCGGCACCGGGTCGAAATCATCGGCGCCCAGCCAGCCGGTGGACGCCCAGCCGGCCATAATTAACAGGCCGATGACGGCCCCGGCGACAAGGTCGGTTGTGCGCCGGCCCGACTCACGTCGGCGCAAGGCAAACCAGAGCAGCGCCGCTGTCGCAAGCAACGCCACCAGGGTTCGCGGCAAGCCTTCCGGCAGAGTTACAGAAGAAGGTGTGAAAGTGGTGTCGCTCGCCAGCCACAGACGCAGCGGAGCAACAAGCCCAGTCAGCGTCATGTAGGCGGCAATACCCAAGCACAGCAGCACCACCAGCGAACGCAGGTTGCCCTGACCCAGCAGCACCAGCGCTCGGGCGCCGCATCCGTTGGCCAGAGACATGCCGTATCCGAACATCAGGCCGCCCATTGGCAGCAACAGCCAGGAGTACGAAGGCATGTAATACAGTGATTGCGTCAGGTCGATGACGCCCGCGCCGGCAAGCATTTGGGTGCCCGCCAGCGCGACCGCAAGCGCCATTGCAAAGCCATGCAGCTTGTAGCCATGGTTGCCGGACCAGAATTCGGTTAATCCGCGGTGCAGACAAAAGCCGGATATCTGCCCGCTGGCCCCGAAGACCAGCCCGATGGCCAGCCCGGCCCACAGTACAAGTTCAATATGCGTCATGGCTCCTTAAGCGCGCGTGCCCCATGTATCCAGTGCAATGGCGTTGTACCATGCCTCGCCATACTCTGCTTCCAGTTTACGGAACTCGGCATCGCCGTCCATGGGGCTGACTCCGCCCGAGGCCTCGGCCAGTTTGCCGTCCTTCAATTCGTAAAGGTGGGCTACCGAGATGCCGTAGTCGGGGGCGATCAGGCTGTAGCAGGTGTTGGTAAACGAGGCCTGAGCCGGCTCTTTGCCTTCCAGCGAGTTGACGATGGCGGCGGCCGCCACCTTGGCTTGCGCGTTGGCCGAGAAGCCCGACTTTGGCATGGGGGCGGCAAGCGTGGCGTCGCCAACAACATAGATGCCTGGCACACGCTCTGATTCAAACGATTGGTGCTTGACAGGCACCCAACCGCTTTCGTCGGTAACTCCGGCCAGCTCGGCGATGGCGCCGGCCTTTTGCGGCGGAATCACGTTAAGCACGTCAGCCTTGTGAATCTCGCCGAACTCGGTTTCCACCGACAAAGTCTTGGCGTCGACCCGTACCACCTTGCCGTCTTTAGAAAGGGGTACCCACTCGATAATGTCACTGTAATGCCTTTCCCAGCCTTGCTGGAACAGGCCCTGCTTCGAGAAAGCGTCCTTGGCGTCGAGGATCAGCAGCTTGGATTTCGGTTTGTTGTGCTTGATGTAGTGCGCAACCATGCTGGCCCTTTCGTATGGCCCCGGAGGGCAGCGGAAAGGGTTGTCGGGGGCGACCATCACGAAGGTGCCGCCATCGCGCATGTCTTGCAGCTGCTTTTTAAGTAGAACCGACTGCTCGCCAGCCTTCCAGGCGTGAGGCGCCAGCTTGGAGGCTTCTTCGTCGTAACCTTCGAGCGCATTCCAGCGAAAATCAATACCCGGGGAAAGCAGCAGCTTGTCGTAGCCGAGTGCTTCGCCGCCGGCGAGACTGACCTTGCGTTTTTCGGCGTCGACGCCCGTGGCAAAGTCGTGCACCACCTTCACTCCCAGCGAGCGCAGTTCGTCAAAGCCGTGGCCTTGTTGCTCGAACGTGCGCAGGCCGCCGAAATACAGGTTGGTGAAGGGGCAGGTGTAATAGGTTTTGGCGGGCTCAACCAAAGTTACGTCGATGGCCGGGTTGCGGCGCTTGATGTATTTGGCAGCCGTGGCTCCGCCGAAGCCCCCGCCAATTACCACCACACTGCCGCCCGAGGCGCGCACGTAAGCGGGGAAGGACAGCAGGGCGGCGCCGGCAGCGGTGGCCTTGCCGACATTCGCCAGCCATTGGCGGCGTGAAAGCTTGATGGGATTGTTCATGGCTTAGCGGGCTCCCTGGCTGGATTGGGCTTTGATCTGCGAAAAGTGGTGTGCCAGCGCTTGCAGCTCTTCGTCGCTGAAACCGCGCGTCAGGCGATCCATGATGGTGGTTCCGGGCGGAGGCGCTTCCGATTTGAACGCCCGCAAATGGCCCAGAAGCACGCTTTCGGGACGACCGGCGATAGAAGGAATACCGCCTGGCGAGCGGCCGTCGGTGCCATGGCAATTGGCACAGGCGCCGGCCAGCACCGTCACGTCGAAAGTGGATTGGCCTGCAGTGGCGGACAAGGGCGCCGAGCCCGCAAGCACCAGCGCAAACGCCGCAACTGCGCGCGCCGCATTCATTGCTGTACGCATAGAGTCATGCCTTTAATGGTTTTGTAAGGTAACGCATAGTAACGACGGAAATCTACTCTGCAAACAACCATTTGGGACGAAGCATATTACTTTTAGAAATAATGGCCAGGATTAATACGAAAGGCTAAGGCGGAACTCAGGCTTTTGATCCAGCTTAAAACGTTTGATCATACCAACTGGTTGGTTTAATATTAGCCGAGCCCTTGGTATGTTTTCTTTAAAAAAATCGGCTTGGGGAAAGTTTCAGCAAAGAATGTGATGAATCAGAACAACGTAAAAAATCAATCGGAAGCGTCGCCTGCCGCGACCCGTGTTTCTGCCCGGGGTGCTGCGTCCCGCCTGCGCATCCTTGATGCGGCTTTGGAGACGTTCCGCGCGCAAGGTTACGCCGCCACCACAGTCGACGACCTGTGTCGTGCCGCCGGCGTCACTAAAGGTAGTTTCTTCCACCATTTCGAAAGCAAGGAAGCCGCAGCGCTGGCAGCAATCGTCCATTGGAATGAAGTTACGTCCGAGCTGTTTTCAAACGCGCCTTACTGGGGAATTCAGGACCCACGCGAGCGCTTGCTTTCTTATCTTGATTTCCGGGCGGTGTTGGTCCAGGGCGAGCTTCCCCAGTTCACATGCCTGCTTGGAACCCTGGTGCAAGAAACCTTTGCCAGTCATCCGCATTTGAGGGCTGCGTGCGATGCCGGTGTTGAAACTCATGCGCAAACATTGGTGTCTACCATTGAAGACGCCCGCAAGCGTTATGCGCCTGATGCCCGGTGGAGCGCTGAGAGCCTTGCCCGCCATACCCAAGCCGTGCTGCAAGGCGCCTTCGTGTTAGCCAAGGCGGCTGGCGAACCGGGCCGCGTCACCGACTCCATTTCCCACTTACGCCGTTACGTAGAGATGTTGCTTCCCACACCCACCTGAAGGAGAGACCCATGAGGATAGAACCCTATCTTTCATTCAACGGCCGGGCCGAAGAGGCCATGGATTTTTATGAACACGCACTGGGCGCTCGGCGCGAGACGGTGATGCGCTACGCAGATTGCCCCGAGCCCATACCGCCC
Organism: Pusillimonas sp.; assembly: GCF_044464525.1. NCBI lineage: Bacteria > Pseudomonadati > Pseudomonadota > Betaproteobacteria > Burkholderiales > Alcaligenaceae > Pusillimonas > Pusillimonas sp. The sequence goes on along the minus strand of NZ_JBIQLE010000025.1, from coordinate 509 downwards.
GAACACATGCCACCGGGCGGTTCGCAAAAAATCTTGCACGGCAGCGTGTTGATTGAAGGGCAGCGGCTGATGCTCAGCGATGGTTCACCGGCAGAAACCGAAGGCTTCAGCGGTTTCAGCCTGACGCTTCAATTTGACGCTGAAGCTGAGGCGCGCCGCGCTTTCGACCAATTGTCGGACAAGGGGCGCGTGACCATGCCGCTCGGACCCACGTTTTTCTCGCCTTGTTTCGGCATGCTTACCGATCGTTTCGGCGTGCAGTGGATGGTGATGGTTGTGCCAGAATCCTCGCCCCCAGCTTGAAGGAACTGATAAATGCCTTATTCATTGACCCAAATCCGTGTCTTCAATGCTCCTTCAGAACGCGTGTACCGAGCCTTGATCGACCCTGCCGCGATCGCCAAATGGAACCCGCCCGACGGCTTCACCGCAATCGTTCATGAGCTGGACGCCCGTGTAGGAGGGCGGTTCCGCATCTCTTTCATCAACTTTACCAACGGCCAGGCGCA